>CBAAAS010000109.1:0-7789 GCA_964658855.1 uncultured Mycobacterium sp. | reverse complement strand
ACGGCCTGCGTGCCTTTACCGGCCCCGGGCGGCCCCAGCAACACAACTCTCACTTGAGGAACCCTTCGTAATTGCGTTGCATGAGCTGACTCTCGATCTGCTTGACCGTATCCAGCGCGACACCGATGGCGATCAGCACCGCAGTACCACCGAACGGGAGGTTCTGCACCGGCCCCGAGCTGCCGATCTGAAGGAACAGGTTCGGCAGCACCGCGATGAGACCTAGGTAGATCGAACCAGGCAAAGTGATCCGGCTCAACACGTAGCGCAGATAGTCGGCGGTCGGCTTGCCCGGGCGGATACCGGGAATGAACCCGCCGAACTTCTTCATCTCATCGGCACGCTCGTCAGGGTTGAACGTGATCGAGACGTAGAAGTACGTGAAGAAGATGATCAGGCTGAAGTAGATGGCGATATAGACCGGGCTTCCGGGGTTGGACAAGTAGTTGCTGACGAACTTGTCCCACCAACTGTTGCCGAGGCCGCCGCTACCGCTGCGGATCAGCTGAGTGATCAGGTGCGGAATGTAGATCAGCGACGACGCGAAGATCACCGGGATAACGCCGGCCTGGTTGACCTTCAGCGGCAGGTACGTCGACGTGCCGCCGTACATCCGCCGGCCCACCATGCGCTTGGCGTACTGCACCGGAATTCGGCGCTGGCCTTGCTCGACGAACACCACGCCGACGACGATGATCAGCGCGGCCACACAGACAGTGGCCAGCACGACCCCGCCGCGGCTGTCCAGAATGCTCTTGCCCTCACCGGGTATTCGGGCGGCGATACCCGCGAAGATCAGCAGCGACATGCCGTTGCCGATACCGCGCTCGGTGACCAGCTCGCCCATCCACATCACCAGCGCAGCGCCTGCGGTCATCACCAGCACGATGACGATCAGGGTGAAGATGCTCTGGTTGGCGATGATTTCCAGGCTGCAGCCCTGCAGCAGCCCGCCGTTGGCGGCCAGCGCGACGATGCTGGTGGCCTGCAGGATGGCGAGCGCGATAGCCAGGTAACGCGTGTACTGCGTCATCTTGGCCTGACCGGACTGGCCTTCCTTGCGCAGCTCCTCGAACCGCGGGATGACCACGGTGAGTAGCTGCACGATGATGCTCGCGGTGATGTAGGGCATTACGCCGACCGCGAACACGGTCAGCTGCAGCAGCGCCCCACCGGAAAAGAGGTTGATCAGCGAGTAGATCTGCGCGGAGTCCCCGCCGCTGATCTGCGCGAGGCACTTCTGCACGTTGGGGTAGTTGACGCCGGGCGACGGCACGGTGGCGCCCAGCCGGTACAGCACCACGATGCCCAGCGTGACCAGGATCTTGCGTCTGAGGTCGGCTGTTCGCAGCGATGAGATGAAAGCCGAAAGCACTCTTCCTCCTGCGCAGCCGAGCTTTGGTCGCGGCATGCCTACTTGCTGGCGTATCCAGCCCTGATGTCCTGCATGGTCTTGTGTCGCGCGCCGAGCACATGCAGGCAGAACGTGTCCGGGCGCGCGTCAGACAGTCTACGAGACTAACAGCGCATGACGCGCCCGCCCGCAAATGGGGTGGGATGCGGCGGCCGGCTGACGCCGCCTGCGCTTCCAGCACGTACACAGCAAAACGGCGTAAGGTTTCACTGGCTCTTTACCTTGGCTAAATATCAAAAGGCTACAGCTGAGTGTGGACAGGAAGGGTGATCATGACGCGCAGCGATACCGACAGTTGGGATCTTGCCTCCAGTGTGGGCGCCACGGCGACGATGGTCGCGGCGGCCAGGGCGCTGGCCACCGAGGACACCGACCCCATCATCAACGACCCGTTCGCCGCACCGCTGGTGCGGGCGGTGGGCATCGAATTCTTCACCCGCGTGGTCGACGGGGACATCGAACCCGGTGACGCCGGTGTCGATGGCACAGCTGAACTGCAGACCGAAACCGATTCACTGGCGGTCCGGACGCGGTTCTTCGACGAGTTCTTCACCGATGCGGCCGCGGCCGGCATCGAACAGTCCGTGATCCTGGCCGCCGGCCTGGACTCCCGCGCTTACCGACTGGACTGGCCGGCCGGAAGCATCGTTTACGAAGTCGACCAACCCCAGGTCGTCGCGTTCAAGACCGAGACGATGGCGGCCCTCGGTGCCGAGCCGACGGCGCAGCGCCGCACGGTCAGCATCGATCTGCGCGATGACTGGCCGGCCGCACTGCGTGAGAGCGGTTTCGACGACACCAAACCGTCGGCCTGGAGCGCCGAAGGGCTGTTGATGTACCTGCCGCCCGAAGCGCAGGACCGACTCTTCGACCACATCACCGCGCTCAGCGCGCCCGGCAGCCGGATCGCCACCGAATATCACCCGGACAACGGTTCGACGATGGCCGAGCGCGGAAAGGCGATGAGTGATCGGTGGGCAAGTGTCGGCTGCGACGTCGACTTGTCCGGGTTGTTCTACGAGGGCGACCGCAACAATGTCGCCGACTACCTGACTGATCGCGGCTGGGACGTGCTGGCCCGCAACCGCCGGGACCTGTTCGGCGAATACGGCCGCGCCTACCCGGATGACGAAGCGCTGGCCGCCTTCCGGAACATCGTGTCGCTCATCGCAACTCGCCGATAGGAGTTCTCCAGATGACCGCAAAGGACACAATTCGCCACGACGGGGACACCTGGGATTTGGCCTCCAGCGTGGGCGCCACCGCCACCGCGGTGGCCGCTCGGCGCGCGATGGCGTCTCGAGGACCTGACCCGCTGATCGACGATCCGTTCGCCGAGCCGTTGGTCAACGCCGTCGGAGTCGAAGCCTTCATCAAGATGATGAACGGTGAGATCGAGCTCGCCGACGAAGATCCGGCCTTCACCCCGCGCCGACTGGCAGAGGGCATGGCGGTCCGAACCAGGTTCTTCGACACCTTCTTCACCGAAGCCGCCGCGGCGGGCGTGCGCCAAGCGGTCATCCTGGCCGCCGGACTCGACACCCGCGCCTACCGGCTGCCGTGGCCGGCGGGCACCACCGTCTACGAAGTCGACCAGCCCCAGGTCATCGAATTCAAGAGCCGCACACTGGCCGATCTGGGCGCAGCACCGACCGCGGACCGCAAAGCGGTGGCCGTCGACCTCCGCGACGACTGGGTTGGAGCGTTGCAAGACAACGGGTTCAACTCGCAGCGGCCGACGGCATGGATCGCCGAAGGGCTGCTGGGCTACCTACCGCCGGACGCCCAGGATCGGTTGTTCGACACGATCACCACACTCAGCTTCAGCGGCAGCCTGATCGGTACCGGTTACGTCCCGGACATGCACAACCGAGTCGCCAAGCGGGGCAAACAAATCAGCGAACGCTGGCAAAAGCTGGGACTGAACATCAACTGGTCCGAGCTGGTTTACGACGGCGAGCGCAACGACGCCGTGGAGTACCTGGCCGAACGCGGTTGGCAGACGACCGTGCACACCACCGCGGAGTTGTACGCCGCCAACGGTTTTGAGTTTCCTGAAGCCAACTCACTCGAGGGCTTGGGCGACATCAGGTACGTCTCGGCCGAACTACCGTAGCGACGCCAGCTCCAGGAACCGGTGGTAGCGCTCCTGCACCGGAACCACCCACGCCGGGCTGAGCTCGACCACGCGCCCGGTGGCGGCCCAGCATGGGGTGCAAGAGCACTCGGCGGACCCATCCCGATTCCCGACAATGTCAACACCAACTTCGCCGGCGTCTACACCTACCTTCGCGCCAACCCGATGTAGCCCCGCCATTCCCGGGGAGACATTCCGTGCGTTCGGCGGAACAGCCGGCTGAAGTATCCCGGATCGGGCATGCCGACTCGTCGGGCAACTTCTTGGATCGAAATATCGTTGTCCGTCAACAACTTCCGGGCCTCGGCCATTCGGCGCTCGCTGATCCACTCCTGCACGGTGCGGCCGGTACGACGGCGCACCACGGTGGTCAGGTGTCCGGGCGTCATACCCAACTCGTGGGCCACATCGCGCAGCGACAGTCGCTCGCCGTGCCGGCGGTCGATGACCGCGAAGACTTCGGCCAGCATCGGTTCGCCGCTGCGCCGCAGGTCACCGACGACGTCTCCGGCAAGTCGCGCGAGATCGATCAACAGCAGCGTGAGGTGTGCCAGGGCAGCCTGCTGGTAGCCGTCGTGACATTCAGCCAGCTCGGTCTCTATCGACTCGATGGCCGAATTCCACTTCGGTCGGCGCGATTTCGGCAGCTCCAGCCGAAGCAATCCGCCGGACTGCCCGTGCAAGAACGGGAACAGCAGTGGATGCGTCCGCCACGTCGGCCACGGCGACCGTCCGTCCTCACCGAAGGCGGCCGGGTCGAAGATCACCCCGACTCCGCCCTCGATGTCGCCGAGCGCTTCCGGATCGAGGACTTCCCCGGCGGCCACCACGTACACCGCGCCCATCGCGGGCCGGTACCACAACGCCGGAAAATCATGGATATGACGGCCCTGGTTACGCACCTGCTCGGGACGCCGGATCACCGACAACCGGGGCGTGTGCGGATCTGTCCGGTACTGGTAGACCGGCACTCCGCCACGGTGCCGGATCAGCCGGGTAGGCGTGGATGTCTGATCGGCCATCAGACCGAAGATAGTCCTGGTTTGTCCGAAGATCACTCAAACTTGTTCGGGCCAAGCAGCTGATGATGGTTTTATGACCAAACATCATCCTCACGACTACATGCCCGCAACGCAGCACGACGCCCTGCTGCCCGCCTACGACGTGCTGTCTCGCGCACTGGGCATCACCAAGGTCCACCGAACGCTTGTCGAGCAGGCAGAACTGGCCGACGGTCATCACGTCCTGGAGATCGGCAGCGGAACCGGCACTCTGACCATTCGCGCCAAGCGGTCGCGCCCTCGAGCCGACGTGGTCGGGGTCGACGCCGACCCGCTCGCACTGGCCCGAGCGCGACGAAAGCTGGACCGCCAGGACGGGATTCGCTTCGATCACGGTTACGCCCAACGGCTGCCGTATGCCGATGGCGAATTCGACCGGGTGTTGTCCTCGCTGATGCTGCACCATCTGGACAGCGACGCGAAAGTCGCCGCCGCGGCCGAGGTCTTTCGGGTGCTGCGCCCCGGCGGCCGACTGCACCTGGTCGACGTCGATGCCGACGTCACCGAGGATGACGGCCGGCTCGCGCGGTTCTTCGCGCGTGGCCGTCACGCCGCCGCGCACTTCGGCGAATCGATCCCGGAATTGCTCAGCGCGGCCGGATTCGACTGCGCTGAGCTGGCCACTCGACGGCTGTCCGTCATCGGACGCGTCACGTTCTTTCGCGCGACCCGGCCCGTTTAGCCCTCGGTGGTAGCCTCGTTATATTGGCTAAGTAATAACTCGGTTACCACGCGAAGGGGTGGCTATGGCACGCACTGACGACGACACCTGGGATCTCGCATCGAGCGTCGGCGCGACCGCCACGATGGTCGCGTCAGCCCGCGCGATGGCCAGTAAGGCCGACAGCCCTCTGATCGACGACCCGTACGCCGAGCCTTTGGTTCGCGCGGTGGGCCTCGAGCTGTTCACCAAGCTGGCCAGCGGCGAGTTGTCCCCCGCCGACCTCGAGGACGACAGCGATGGTGCGCCGGCGGGCGTGCAGCGGATGACCGACAACATGGCGGTCCGCACGAAGTTCTTCGACGAGTTCTTCATCGACGCGACCACATCGGGTATCAAGCAGGCGGTGATCCTGGCGTCCGGACTGGACGCGCGGGCCTACCGGCTGCCCTGGCCCGACGGCACCACCGTCTACGAGATCGACCAGCCGCAAGTCATCGAGTTCAAGTCACGCACGCTTGCCGAGTTGGGCGCCCAGCCGACCGCGTACCGGCGCGCGGTCGCCGTCGACTTACGTGACGACTGGCCGGCCGCTCTGCAGGCGGCGGGCTTCGATCCCGGCCAGCCCAGCGCGTGGAGCGCCGAGGGCCTACTGGGCTATCTGCCGCCCGACGCGCAGGACCGGCTGCTGGACACCGTCACCGAACTCAGCGCACCCGGCAGCCGCATCGCCACCGAGAGCGGGCCGTCCCGCGAGCCCGGGCACGAGGACCGCATCAAAGAGCGGATGCGGACCGTCTCCGAGCGCTGGCGCAAACACGGACTCGATCTCGACATGACCGAGTTGGTCTACTTCGGCGAGCGCAACGAGGCGGCCGTCTACCTCACCGATCACGGCTGGCAGATGGGCGGCAGCACGATCCGAGAGTTGTTCGCGGCCAACGGACTCCCACCGATCGTCGAGGACGACTTGCCGTTCGCCGACCGTCTCTACATCAGCGGCACGCTGACCGACAAGAAGTAGGAGATTTTCGATGCCACGTAGCCACGACGACAGCTGGGATCTGGCCTCCAGCGTGGGCGCCACCGCAACAATGGTGGCAACCTCGCGCGCTTTGGCCTCCCAGGGACCCGAGCCGTTGCTCGACGACCCTTTCGCTGCCCCGCTGGTGCGCGCGGTAGGCCTGGCGCCGTTCGTACGCATTCTCGATGGTGACGTCGACCTCGAAGATGACCCGACGCTGAACCGCAAGACCCGCACCGAGCAAATGACGGTGCGCACAAGGTTTTTCGACGAATTCTTCATCAGCGCCGCCGAAGCGGGTGTGCGGCAGGCCGTGATCCTCGCTTCGGGTCTGGACACTCGCGCCTACCGCCTGCCCTGGCCTGGCGGCACCACGGTGTACGAGATCGACCAACCCCAGGTCATCGAATTCAAGACCGGCACACTCGCCGATCTCGGCGCTGCCCCGACCGCGGAGCTTCGCACGATAGCCATCGATCTGCGCGAAGACTGGCCGGCCGCGTTACGGGCCGGGGGTTTCGATGTCGACCAGCCGACCGCGTGGAGCGCCGAGGGCCTGTTGCCCTACTTGCCGTCCGATGCCCAGGATCGCCTGTTCGACAACATCACCGCGCTCAGCGCGGCGGGCAGCCAGCTGGCCACCGAGCACGTCAGCGATCCGAACGCGTTCTCTCACGAACGCGTGCAAAGCATCAGCGAGCGGTGGCAGCGCGTCGGTTTCAACCTCGACGCCAGCGAACTGTTCTACGTCGGCGAGCGCAGTATCGTCGCCGACTACCTCACCGAGCACGGCTGGCAGGTCAACGCTCATCCTGCCGCAGAACTGTACGCCCGCAACGGCTTTCAATTCCCTGAAGACGAGGCAATGAGTCTCTTCAGGGAAATGAGCTACGTTGCCGCCACGCTGAGATAGGGCAGGGATGACACGCACCGATGACGACAGCTGGGATCTGGCATCCAGCGTAGGGGTGACCGCGACCATGGTCGCCGCGGGTCGCGCAATGGCGAGCAAGGCCGAGACCCCGCTGATCAACGACCCATACGCCGAGCCGCTGGTCCGAGCCGTCGGGGTGGATTTCTTCGTCAAGATGCTCGACGGCGACGTCGACCTCTCGCTGATCCCGAACGCGTCGCCGGACCGGACGCAGGCCATCGCTGACGGAATGGGAGTGCGTACCAAGTACTTCGACGACTACCTGCTCGCAGCCGTCGCTACGGGCGTGCGCCAAGTGGTGATCCTGGCATCGGGGCTGGACTCCCGCGCCTACCGTCTGGACTGGCCGTCGGAGACGGTGGTTTACGAGATCGACCAGCCTCAGGTCATCGAGTTCAAGACCACGACGCTGGCCGGCCTCGGTGCCGAGCCCACCGCGACGCGACGAACTGTCCCGATCGATTTGCGTGCCGACTGGCCGGCCGCGCTACGGGATGCCGGACTGGATGCCGACGCACCGACCGCCTGGCTGGCCGAGGGTCTGCTGATCTATCTGCC
>CBAAAS010000108.1:0-7814 GCA_964658855.1 uncultured Mycobacterium sp. | reverse complement strand
ACCGGTATCACCCTGTCGCTGCTGCCGTGAATCACCAAAAACGGTGGTGCGTCAGGGTTTACCCGAGCAATCGGCGAAGCGTTACGGAACACCTCGGGATACCGGCTTATTCTGCGTTTGACCACTACCCGCTCGAGGAAGTCGACGAACTGTCGCCGCTCAGGGGTCGAACGGTCCTCCCAGTCGTAGCGGCCGTAAATGCCCACCACCGCATCGACGGAGGTGTCCGAGTCCGGCGGTAGCTCGGTCTGCATCTCGGGGTCGTTAGCGGTCAGTCCCGCCAACGCCGCCAGGTGTCCGCCGGCTGAACAACCAGCTACCGCAATGAAATTGCGGTCACCACCGAATTTGTCGACATTGGCGCGGGCCCATGCGATCGCGGTCTTGACGTCGGTGATGTGCGACGGCCAGCGGTTGTGTGGTGACACCCGGTACTCGGCTGACAGGCACACCCACCCCATCTCGGCCAGGTGCGACATCAGCGCGTAGCCCTGGAGTTGCCGCCCGCCGTGTACCCAGGCGCCGCCGGGCACAAAGATCAACACCGGCGCGGGGCGAACCGGCAGGTCCTTGCGCCGCCACACGTCCAACAGCTGCGATGGCTCCTTGCCGTACCGCACGGATGTCCGGTGCAGGTGGCGACGATGCAGCCGCGCCCGCCAGAAGGGCGGAGTCCGGTCGGGCGCCGGCCACTCGATGTCCAGGTCGTTGGTCCCCACCAAACCGCGTAGCGCGGCGTCGATAACCGCTTGGGTTTGGTCCCGCTCGGCCTTGCGTGTCTCGCCGATGCCGGGAGTGCGCCACGACTTGGCCGACGCTGCCATGAACTCGGGCGCCAACCGGGCACCCCAGATGCTCATCGCGGTGATGCCGCCGAGTGGCTCCAGATGCGGCCCGACCACTGGTAGCGAAGCCATCGCGTCGCTGGCGGCCAGCATGTAGTCGCCTGGGCGGGCTCGCAACAACCACTTAATCTGCGACGCCAAGGAGCGCCCAGCGGGGCGCGGCGCCGGTCGTACGGTCATCGAGGCAGCGTACCCCGGGGTATGGCGGTCCAACCCGGAATCTCGCCGAGTTAGTCGCCGATCGCTGTAGCCACCCTCGATGACGGAAATCGGAGTACCGTCGCAGATGCCGGGCAGCTCGGCGACGAGCGGAAATGCCCGATCAAAAGGAAAATCTGATGGCTTCACTGACCACGTCCCGCTCACCCTATGTCCTTCGTCTGGAACTGGTTCGGGACACCCTGATGTCCCATTCCAAGCTCAAGGACAAGGAAGCCAGCGAATTGGCGGAACACGTTCTGCAAGCGCTGAACTCGATTCCCGAAAAGATTCGCTGAGCCCAGCCGCGCTCTTCCGCAGCCGGTGCCCACACGGCCTCTCGGTCGAGGGTGACGAAAAAGAGTTGAAGCGCAACCACTTTCGCGGCTGGTTCGGGCGCGGCGACACCGATTGAACCCGTCCGGGACATCGGCACTGGTCGTGGCGCCGCCGCACACTTGCCAGCCCGCGGCCTGGAACAACAGGTGTAATGTTGCTGGTGCTGATACTTCCAGCCGTTACGGAATGGATCGGGCCGCTTCGCCGCCGGACTCATGAGCATCCGCTCGCGCCGCACATCCTGAATCACTCGATTGCGCCAGTAGTGTTCTGCTGCCGCAAATACGTTGCTGCGCCAAGCAAGACGCGCCGCATGGCGCCGACGGACTCCCCAGCTCGGCCAGCGACAATCGGCCGAGCCGGGCGCCTCGACTTTTGATGCCGGCGATCTGGGCCGGCAACCCAGACATGACCACGACGAGGAGGGCGACTATGGCGATCACCGACGTGCCGGCGTTCGCTCACTTGACTGATGCCGATATCGAGAACCTAGCCGTTGACCTTGACGCGATCCGGCTGGATGTGGACGCGCGCCTTGGCGAGTCCGACTCGCGCTACATCCGTCGCACCATCGCCGCTCAACGTGCGCTGGAGGTCGCGGGCCGACTGCTGCTGGCTTTCAGCGCGCGTCGTTCTGCGCGGTGGGCAGGCACTGCGACCTTGGCCGTGGCCAAGATCGTCGAGAACATGGAAATCGGCCATAACGTGATGCACGGCCAATGGGACTGGATGAACGATCCCGAGATTCACTCCACAACGTGGGAGTGGGACATGAATGCGGCGTCAAAGCACTGGATTGCCGCCCATAACTTTCAGCACCACAAGTACACCAACATCCTTGGCATGGATGACGATGTGGGCTACTACGTCCTGCGCGTCACACGAGACCAGCCTTGGCAGTTTTTCAACATCGGCAACCTTCTGATGAATGCCGTCCTCTCGATCGGATTCGAGTGGGGAATCGGCACTCAGAGCATCGATTTCGAGAAGATCGTTAAGCCCGGCCCCGAGCGCGACTTCACCCTGCAGCAGATGCGCGAGTGGTCGACCAAGGTCGGCAGGCAGGCGACCAAGGACTACGTCGCGTTCCCGGCGCTCACCTCACTGTCGCCAGCGGCGACCTACCGATCGACGCTGAAGGCCAACGTCGCAGCCAACGTGCTTCGCAATATCTGGGCCCACGCGGTCATCTTCTGCGGGCATTTCCCCGACGGCGCAGACAAATTCACAAAGACCGACATGGTCGGCGAATCGAAGGGCGAGTGGTATCTGCGCCAGATGCTGGGCAGCGCCAACTTCGAAGGCGGCCCTGCATTGCGGTTCATGAGCGGCAACCTGTGCCATCAGATCGAGCATCACCTGTTTCCCGATCTGCCGAGCAACCGGCTGCACGAGATTTCGGTGCGGGTGCGCGAGGTATGCGATCAGTACGACTTGCCTTACACGACAGGTTCTTTCCTAAGGCAGTACGGCCAGACATGGCGCACGATAGCCAAACTGTCGCTGCCGAATAAGTACCTGCGCGACACCGCCGACAATGCTCGTGAGACGCGCAGCGAGCGGATGTTCGTCGAACTAGAGCCTGGCCACAGCGGGACCGATCCGGTGACCGGGCGTCGTCGCGGTCTCAAGACTGCGATCGCGGCGGCGCGCCCGTGGCGTCGCCACCCGCAAGTTCTGAAACAGCGACAAGCTACTGGTCGGTAACCTACCGGACCGTAGGTTGCGGTAGTGTCGGTCAAAAGCCAGGGACGCGGTTGCTACGGCGTCACGCCAGCGTCCCGGATGACCGCTAGACGGAGGCCGCTTCAAAGTGAGCGAGATGCGCTATCTCGATCTGCACGGTGAGCGGGTTGCCTATCGCGATGAAGGCACCGGCGAGGCGTTGCTGTTGATCCATGGCATGGCGGGCAGCTCGGCGACGTGGCGCGCGGTCATACCTGCGCTGTCGAAGAAGTACCGAGTGGTCGCACCAGACCTGCTGGGGCACGGCGAATCGACCAAACCGCGCGGCGATTATTCGTTGGGTGCGTTCGCCGCATCGCTGCGTGATCTGCTCGACGAACTGGGCATCAGCCAGGCGACCGTTGTCGGTCAGTCACTCGGTGGTGGTGTAGCCATGCAGTTCACCTATCAACATCGCGACTATTGCCAGCGGCTGGCTCTGATCAGCAGTGGCGGCCTCGGCCCTGATCTGAACTGGATCTTGCGGATCCTGTCGGCACCGGGAGCCGAGTTGGTGCTGCCAGTGGTTGCGCAGCGGGCGGTGTTGAACGTCGGCAAAAAGCTGGGTTCGTGGCTCACTTCGGCCGGTATACAGTCGCCGCGCGGCAGCGAGATGTGGAGCGCATATTCCTCGTTGGCGGATCCCCAGACGCGCCAAGCGTTTCTGCGTACGTTGCGCTCGGTGGTGGATTACCGCGGTCAGGCGGTCAGTGCGCTAGGCAAGATCCATGTCAGCCACGGACTACCCACCTTGCTGATCTGGGGCGAGCAGGACCGGATCATCCCGGTCGCCCACGGCTACGCCGCTCACGAGGCCGTCCCGGGCAGTCGACTGGAAGTACTCGCCGATGTCGGACATTTCCCACATGTCGAGGCCCCGGCAGCGGTCGTGGATATTCTTGACGACTTCATCGCCACCACGGGTCAGGAAGTCCGATCCGACGAGTCGAAAATCTGATGATGGTTCACCCGATGGCGGGAACGGCCGGCTCCGACTACCGATCGTCACGATCTGGCGACAGCTGCGCGGCGATCCCTGTCGGTTGACCCACCTCAAGGCGGCGGTTCTCCGAACGGCGTCCGTTGTCACGGCGCCCAGATCTGCAATCCACAGGTCTTGACAATTGCTTTCGCGGGGTGGAGTGTCAATTGAGTTGAGAACCTCAGCCAGTTCGGGATGGGGTCGGCCGCTGTTCGCCGCTGACCTCGCAGAGCGTTAGCTCACGCCGAACACATCGGTGACATCCGATTGCCGGGGATCACCATGAATGCTATTCCTTCCCTCTCTACGCCGCCGGTCGGCGATTTCGTTTCCCAGCCATGCGGGAGTCACAGCACACGATTAGCCCATCGTCGGCTGAGGTCGTCGGTGGCCGTCATCAGCACAGGCGGCTACATCGATGCATCTAACGCTGACACTCTGACCGAATACACTCTGCGGCATCTGAGGGGTTGTCGCGGATTGATCATCGATCTGAGCGGCCTGGATTTCTTTGGCACCGAGGGCTTCTCGGCGCTGCACAGGATATCCGTCTCCTGCGCCCTCCCTGGCATAGCCTGGGCAGTAGTGCCTAGTAGGGCAGTCTCCCGGGTGTTGCGGATCGTCGACCCGCAGGGTTTGCTACCCGCCGCGCGGACCGTCAAGGCAGCCATTGTGATCGTCCAAGACCAGCCGCACCGGGACAATCCTCGAGATACCAACGCGCGGTGTGCTTAGTCTGCGACGGCCTTCAATCACCAAGTTTTACAACGTTATTGCCGTGCCATCGCGACCGTGAGCCGGTCCTCGGCTTTGATGAGGTGATCGTGGCTGTCGCCACCGACGTCGATCTGCACCCAGTCGATCTGACCCGAAAACTTGTTGCCGGTGGCGCCGTAATCCGGGGACGCGGGTGAGCCGGTGTCGGCGCCGACGTCGCAGGCCTCGTCCGCCGAGTAGATCATCGGCTGGGTGTGTTCAACGCGACCTTTGCCCACGGACTCGCCGTCGTAGTACAGCGTGACGTCGCCGCCTTTGGCCAGCCCGCCGCCGTCGTAGGCGAATTCCATTCGCACCTGGTGCTTTCCGGCCGGGATGGGCTGTCCGGCGGTGACCATGTAGTGCTCGACGCCCAGGAAGTTATAGCAATACTTGAGCGCGCCCTCGTGGGCGTACAGCGACCAGCCGCCAACGATGCCGCCCTGGGTGATGATGACACCGGTGGCGCCCGATTCCGGCACGGTGATGTCGGCGGTCACGGAATATGACTTGTTTTTCAGGGTGAGCACGCAGTTCTCGCTGACCCGCATCCCCGGGAACAGCAGTTGGCTGTTCCCACGGATCAGCTGAGGGCGCCCGGCCATATCGGGGTTGAAGCGCTCGAAAGTCCGATCATCAAGGGGCACTACGTTGTATTTGACCGCCTCGATAAGCCACAGGCGCTGCATCTCGGCCAGCTTTTGCGGGTTCTCCTTGACCAGATCGTGTGCCTGCGTCCAGTCATCGGGTGCGTACAACTCCCAGACATCGTCATCGAAAGCCGGCGGCGCCTCGGTGGTCCAAGGTGTGCGGTGCTTGGTCACCGCGGTCCAGCCTTTGTGGTAAATGCCGCGGTTGCCCAGTATCTCGAAGTACTGGACGTCGTGGTGCTCGGGCGCGTCGGCGTCACGCAGTGCGGGCAGCATGCTGACACCCTCCAGCGGCGCCTGCGTAATGCTGTTCACCACAGTGGGCTCGGGCAACCCGGCCACTTCCAGGATGGTCTTGGCGACGTCGATGACGTGGTGAAACTGGCTGCGGGTCTTGCCTTTATCGGTAAAACCGTTGGGCCAGTGCACGATAGTGCCATTGCGGGTGCCACCCCAGTGTGAGGCCACCTGCTTGGTCCACTGGTACGGCGTGCACAGTGCATGCGCCCAACCGACCGCATAGTGGTTGTACGCCTTGGGCGTGCCGAAATCGTCGATCTTGGAGAGCAGGAACTCGGTTGTTTCGATTTCTGGCATGCCGTTCAGCATGGCCATCTCGTTGAAGGAGCCGTTCAAGGTTCCTTCAGCCGAGGCGCCGTTGTCGCCGATGATGTAGTAGATCAGCGTGTCCTCGAGCACCCCCAAGTCATCCAGGGCGTCGACGAGGCGACCAACCTCGTGGTCGGTCTGCTCGAGGAACCCGGCGTAGAGCTCCATCTCGCGGGTCAGCACAGGCTTGAGCTCAGCAGGCATGTCATCCCAGGCCGGAATCTCGTCGTGGCGTCTGGTCAACTCCGCGTCCGCGGGCACGACACCCAGCTCCTTCTGCCGCGCAATGATCTCTTCGCGCAACACATCCCAGCCGCCGTCGAATTTGCCCTTGTACTTGTCCGACCACTCTTTGGGCACGTGGTGCGGCGCGTGTGTCGCACCGGGGGCCCAATACATGAAGAACGGTTTGTCGGGCACCAGCGCCTTCTGCTGGCGCACCCAGGTGATGGCGCGGTCGGCGAGATCTTCGGTCAGCGTGTAGCCCTCCTCGGGCGACTTGGGCGGTTCCACCGGCGAGGTGCCCTCGTACAACCCGGGGTAGTACTGGTTGGCTTCGGCGCCGACGAAGCCGTAGAAGTACTCGAAGCCCGAGCCGGTGGGCCACTGATTGAACGGCCCGACCGGGGAGACTTCCCAGACCGGCACCTCATGGCATTTGCCAAACTGCGCGGTCGAATAGCCGTTCAGCATAAGGGTTTCCGCGATCGGTGCCTTGTCCTTGGGCCGCACGCTGCTGTTCCCCGGCGCCGATGTGGCGATCTCGGTGATGCCACCCATTCCCACTGAGTGGTGATTGCGCCCGGTCAGTAAGGCCTGGCGGGTGGGCGAACACAGCGCCGTGGTGTGAAAGCGGTTCAGCTTCAACCCGCCCGCGGCCAGCCGCTCGGCCGTCGGCGTATTACACGGACCGCCGAAGGCCGACGAACCGCCGAAGCCCACATCGTCGAGCAACACGACCAGTACGTTGGGTGCGCCCTTGGGCGGGCGCAGTGCGGTGATCGGCGGGTAGGTGGTGTCCGGATCCTTGGCGTCACACGTCGTCAGACCGACATGCTTGACGTCCGGGATGGGCAAGATATCCCGGCGCACCTGGTCTTGCTCGGGTGCGGCGGCGGGCTTCTGGCCGCTGGGATGTGCTGATGGCTCAGCCATGATGGACCTTTCGGGGAGTTACGTCTGGACTGCCCGGCGGCAGGTGCTGTTCAAAACCACGAAAAGCCATCTGGCCCAATAATTTCGGGCTACCAAGGCGGCCAATGCGATCGACGGCTCTGGGCGGCTTGGCTTTGAGCCCATCTGGATGGGCCCACGACTTCACCTTAGGCTGTCGGGGTCATCGACAACAGGTTGATGACATACATCGGCGGTTGTCCGAATCGATACCGGGGCCGACTAGGGGCGTTGTCGTTGACTGCGTCGGTGGACGGTTTTGCGCATGCTTACGACGAATCCTCGCGCAGCATAGAAGGCGGTCACCACCGCCAGCAGAATCAAAACCACGAACATCGGCAGCCAGTTGGTCCTGCTGTGGGACACATTCCACCAGATGACGCCGAACAGCACGATGCAGACGCACAGCACCGCGTCGCGCCAGTTGCCCTGGTAGCCGCTGGCCTCCTGACGCAGCGCGCGGTTGCGGTCGGTGGCAGCAATGAGATCATCAATACGCTCATCGATGGTGCGCTGCAGTTCGGCCCGACGCGAGTT
>CBAAAS010000107.1:0-7832 GCA_964658855.1 uncultured Mycobacterium sp. | reverse complement strand
TTCGCGGCACCCGCGGTGTTCGGCATGGCGATGCGGGCCTACGCCCGGACCAGCCTCACCAAACGCATGCCGGTGCACAACCTGGTGGTCTCCAACGTCCCGGGTCCCCAGCAGCCGCTGTATTTCCTGGGCAGCGAGGTCAAGGCCATGTATCCACTCGGGCCGATCTTCGAGGGCTCGGGGCTCAATATCACCGTCATGTCGCTGACCGGCAAACTCAACGTCGGGATCATCGCCTGCCCGGAGCTGTTGCCGGATGTGTGGGAACTGGCCGACGACTTCGCGGTCGGCATGGAAGAACTGCTGCTCGCGACACGGTAGACGCCCCGGCGGCCCGGGGACCCCGCCGACACATGGCAGCATGTGTGGAATGGGGACCCCTCGCCGCGGCAAGTTCGCGCGCACGATGCTGCTCTGGACCGTCATGGCGGTTATCGCGATGACAGTGGCCAGCTGCACTCAGGTCGTCAAGGGCCGCGCGGTGCTGGCCGGCCCCAAAGTCGGCCAACCTGTGGAGTGGGGCCCATGCCGTGTCGCCGGTAGCGGCGGCGCGCCGGCGAAGCTGCCCAGCGGCGTGCAGTGCGGCAAGCTCGCCGTGCCTGTCGACTACCGGCACCGCAACGGCGACGCGACGACTCTCGGCCTCGTTCGATTCCCGGCGACCCGGGACAAGATCGGCTCGTTGGTCATCAATCCCGGCGGCCCGGGGGAGTCGGGAATCGAGGCGGCCGTGGGGCTGGTGCAGTCGTTGCCGCCGCAGATTCGGGAGCGGTTCGACCTGGTCGGGTTCGACCCGCGCGGAGTGGCGACATCGCGGCCGGCGATCTGGTGCAACTCCGACGCGGACAACGATCGGCTGCGCACCGAGACGCAGGTCGACTACAGCCCGGCCGGTGTGGCGCACATCGAAGACGAGACCAAGGAATACGTCGCTCGCTGCGTCGCCAAGATGGGCAAGAAATTTCTGGCGAACGTTGGAACCGACAACGTGGCACGCGATCTGGACGCCATCCGGGAAGCATTGGGTGACAGCAAGCTGACGTTCCTGGGCTACTCCTACGGCACCCGGATGGGCGCCGCATATGCCGAGGCCTATCCGCGCAACATCCGGGCGATGATCCTCGATGGGGCGATCGACCCCAACGCTGATCCGGTCGAGTCAGACCTGAAGCAGGCCAAGGGTTTTCAGGATGCATTCGATGGCTATGCGAAGGACTGTGCCAAGTCGCCGACCTGTCCGCTGGGCACTGATCCGGCCAAAGCCGTTGACGTGTACCACAATCTGGTTTATCCACTTGTCGACAAGAACAACCCCACGCGCAGTAAGCCGGCCCGCACCAAAGATCCTCGCGGACTGAGCTACAGCGACGCGATCATCGGCACCATCATGGCGCTGTATTCGCCGACCTTCTGGCATCACCTGACGAGCGGTCTGACCGAGCTGTCCCACCATCGCGGCGATGTGATGCTCGAGTTGGCCGACCTCTATATGCGCCGGGACAAGCGCGGTCACTACAGCAACTCCACCGACGCCCGCGTCGCGATCAACTGCGTCGACCAGCCGCCGGTCAAGGACCGGGCCAAGGTCGTCGACGAGGACCGCCGCTCCCGCGAGGTCGCGCCGTTTATGAACTACGGCAAGTTCACCGGCGACGCCCCGCTGGGCACGTGCGCGTTCTGGCCGGTGCCGCCGACGAGCAAGCCGCACGCGATCTCCGCGTCCAACCTGACGCCGACGCTGGTGGTCTCTACCACGCACGACCCGGCGACGCCGTATCAAGCCGGCGTCGACTTGGCGGGCCAGCTCAAGGGTGGGCTGCTCACGTTCGACGGCACCCAGCACACGGTGGTCTTTCAGGGCAACAGCTGCATCGACGACTATGCGACGGCCTACCTGCTCGCCGGGACGGTGCCGTCCAAAGGGGCCAAGTGCTAGGTCCGGCGACGAATTGCCGGTCTGCGCAGTAAATAACGAGACCAAGGTGTGACCAATGGGATCACGGCCTGTGGCCGACGCATGCAACGATTAGCCCCCATGTGGCGCATGAGGGCGATGTTGTCTGCGCTGTTGGCTGTGTTGCTCTCGGCGACGGCAGCCGTCGCTTGGACACCGGTGACGAGCGCGGCCCCGGCGTCGACGCCAGAACTGAACTGGGGGAGTTGCAGCCAGGTCATCAAAAGTCCCGGCGACGTTCCCAGTGCGCAATGCGGGGTAGTCGCCGTACCGGTCGACTACGCGAATCCGGCTGGCGCGCAAGTACAACTCGCGGTGATCCGTGTTCCGGCGACTGGCCCTCGGATCGGGGCCCTGCTGATCAACCCGGGCGGTCCCGGGGCGTCTGCGGTCGACATGGTCGCCGCGATGGGTCCCGAACTCGCGGGCTCCGAAGTCAGCCGTCGCTTTGATCTGGTCGGCTTCGACCCCCGCGGCGTCGGCCACTCCACGCCCGGCGTGCGGTGTCAGACCGACGCCGAGTTCGACGCCTATCGTCGCGAGCCGATGGTCGACTACAGCCCGGCGGGTGTGGCGCACATCGAGCAGATCTACCGTCAGATCGCTCAGCGTTGTGTTGCCCGCAACGGGTCGGCGTTTCTGGAGAACGTCGGGACCGCGGCGGCCGCGCGCGACATGGATGCGGTGCGCCAGGCGCTCGGCGACGATCAGATCAACTACCTGGGCTACAGCTATGGCACCGAACTGGGAACCGCTTACGTCGAGCGATTCGGGGACCACGTCCGGGCGATGGTGCTCGACGGCGCGATCGACCCGAGCATCGGCCCGATCGACGAGTTGATCAACCAGGAGGCCGGGTTCCAGACCGCGTTCAACGACTACGCCACGGACTGCGCCCGCTCGCCCGACTGCCCACTGGGCACCGACCCGAATCAGTGGGTCGTTCGCTACCACCAGTTGATCGATCCGCTGGTGACCAAGCCCGCGCCGACCTCGGAGGGGCGCACCCTCGGTTACGCCGACGCGACCACGGGCACCATCAACGCGCTCTACACCCCGCAGTTCTGGAAATTCCTCACCAGCGGCCTGCTGGGCTTGCGGCGCGGCGCCGATCCCGGTGACTTGTTGACATTGGCCGACGAGTATTTCGGACGGGATGCCAAGGGGCACTACAACAGTTCCCAGGACGCGTTCAACGCGATCCGCTGCGTCGACGCACCCGAGCCGACGGACCCGGCCGCGTGGGCTGAGGCTGATCGGCGCATTCGCCAGGTCGCACCGTTCACGTCCTACGGACAATTCACCGGTCATGCGCCGCGTGACCTGTGCGCGCTGTGGCCGGTCCCCGCGACGTCGTCCCCGCATCCGGCCGCACCGGTGGCCCCGGGCAAGGCCGTAGTCGTG
This sequence comes from uncultured Mycobacterium sp., assembly GCA_964658855.1. GTDB lineage: Bacteria > Actinomycetota > Actinomycetes > Mycobacteriales > Mycobacteriaceae > Mycobacterium. The sequence goes on along the minus strand of CBAAAS010000107.1, from coordinate 4,474 downwards.
TCCACCACCCACGACCCGGCGACCCCGTACCAAGCCGGTGTCGATCTGGCGCACCAACTCGGCGCCGACCTGATCACCTTCGAGGGCACCCAGCACACCGTGACCTTCAACGGAAATGATTGTGTCGACGGCGCTGTGACCCGTTATTTGGTCGACGGTGTCCTACCTGGAAACTTACGCTGTTAAGCAGCGTCGGTAACACAAATTTAACGGTGTGTGCATACTCTTCCAGGTATGGATCGACAAAAGGAATTCGTGCTCCGCACGCTGGAGGAACGGGACATCCGATTCGTCCGGCTGTGGTTTACCGACGTGCTCGGTTTCCTCAAATCTGTTGCGATCGCGCCCGCCGAACTTGAGGGCGCCTTCGAAGAAGGCATCGGCTTCGACGGGTCGTCGATCGAAGGATTCGCCCGGGTCTCGGAATCCGATACCGTCGCCCATCCGGACCCGTCGACGTTCCAGGTGCTGCCCTGGACCACCCGCACCGGCCACCACCACTCGGCACGGATGTTCTGCGACATCAAAATGCCCGACGGGTCGCCGTCGTGGGCCGACCCCCGCCACGTACTTCGCCGTCAGCTAGGCAAGGCGAACGACCTGGGTTTCTCGTGCTACGTCCACCCCGAAATCGAGTTCTTCCTGCTGGAAGCCGGCCCCGAAGACGGATCGGTACCCATTCCGGCTGACAACGCCGGCTATTTCGACCAGGCCGTGCACACCGCCTCCAACTTCCGCCGGCACGCCATCGACGCGCTGGAATCCATGGGCATCTCGGTGGAGTTCAGCCACCACGAAGGTGCGCCCGGCCAGCAGGAGATCGATCTGCGCTTCGCCGACGCGCTGTCGATGGCCGACAACGTGATGACGTTCCGCTACCTCATCAAAGAGGTCGCGCTGAACGAGGGATCGCGGGCGACGTTCATGCCCAAGCCATTTGGCCAATACCCCGGCTCGGCCATGCACACCCACATGAGCCTGTTCGAGGGCGAGGTCAACGCTTTTCACAGCCCGGACGACGCGCTGCATCTCTCCGACGTCGCCAAATCGTTCATCGCCGGGATCCTCGAGCACGCCAGCGAGATAAGCGCCGTCACCAACCAGTGGGTCAACTCCTACAAACGCTTGGTGCTCGGCGGCGAAGCTCCCACCGCGGCGTCGTGGGGTGCGGCCAACCGCTCGGCGCTGGTGCGTATCCCGATGTACAGCCCGAACAAGACCTCGTCGCGGCGCATCGAGGTGCGCAGCCCAGACTCTGCCTGCAACCCGTATCTGGCGTTCGCCGTGCTGCTCGCGGCCGGACTGCGCGGAGTGGAGAAGGGCTACGTCCTTGGGCCGCAGGCCGAGGACAACGTCTGGGATCTCACCCCCACCGAACGCCGCGCGATGGGTTACCGCGAATTGCCGTCCAGCCTCGACGAAGCGCTGCGGGCAATGGAGAGCTCTGAGCTCGTCGCAGAAGCGCTGGGCGAGCACGTCTTCGACTTCTTCCTGCGCAACAAGCGCAGTGAGTGGGCGAACTACCGCCGCCACGTCACGCCTTTCGAGCTGAAGACATATATCTCGCTTTGATTGACGCCGGTGTTTAGGACCCAGCCAGATCGAAAGACATCTGCGCTACCGTCAATGACGTGAACCAGCCAGTGACGGAACGGCGGAAGGTCCCCGGCCTCGGTCGCCTCGGGTTGGTCGACGACCGTGCCGGCGCCAACTTGGCGCAGCTTGGGTGGAACAACGAAGAGCACATTGAGGTGCTGTGGTCGCTGTCGCGGGCACCCGATGCCGACGCTGCCCTGTGCGCGATGGTCCGGCTGGCCGAGTCGCTTGGCGACAAGTGGGACGAGCTCAACAAGACGCTGGCGGCCGACCGCTGCCTCCGCGGCCGGCTGTTCGGCGTGCTCGGGTCGTCGTTGGCGCTGGGCGACCATCTGGTCGCCAATCCGCAGGCCTGGCATCTCTTGCAAGGCAACGTGAGATTGCCGTCGGCCGAACAACTGCGGGCGTTCTTCGCCGAGTGCGTCGCCGAGCCCCCGACCGCCGCGGGATCGGTGGTGTGGCGGCTACGTGCGCTGTACCGCAACCGGTTGCTCGTGCTGGCCGCGATGGATCTGGCGCCGGTCGTCGAGAACGAGCCGGTGCTGGACTTCGCAAAAGTGGGCGCGCACCTGGCCGACCTGGCGGACGCCGCACTGGGAGCTGCGCTGTCGGTCGCCGAGACCACCGTCTGCGGAGAGGACACACCGCCGCGGCTTGGGATCATCGCGATGGGCAAATGCGGTGCGCGCGAACTGAACTACGTCAGCGACGTCGACGTGATCTTCGTCGCCGAGCGGGCCGATCCGGTGTCCGCGCGGATCGCCGGCGAGCTGATGCGGCTGGCTTCGGATGCCTTTTTCCAGGTGGATGCCGGCCTGCGTCCGGAGGGTCGCCACGGCGAACTGGTCCGCACCCTGGACTCGCACGTCGCCTACTACCAGCAATGGGCCAAGACCTGGGAGTTTCAGGCCCTGCTGAAGGCTCGACCGGCCGCCGGAGACGCGGAACTGGGCAAGCAGTACATCGACACGTTGATGCCGATGGTGTGGAACGCCTGCGAGCGTAAGGATTTCGTGCCGGAAGTACAGGCGATGCGGCGGCGGGTGGAGCAGCTGGTGCCCGCCGATGTCCGAAGCCGTGAGCTCAAGCTCGGCAGTGGCGGACTGCGTGATGTCGAGTTTGCTGTGCAACTCCTACAGCTCGTGCACGGTCGCACCGACGATGCGCTGCATGTCGCGTCAACGGTCGACGCGTTGGCCGCGCTGGGGACCGGCGGTTACGTCGGCCGCGACGACACGGCGAATCTGACCGCTTCCTACGAGTTCCTTCGGCTGCTGGAGCATCGACTGCAATTGCAGCGGCTCAAACGCACCCACATGCTGCCGGCGGCAGACGACGACGAGGCGCTGCGCTGGCTGGCGCGGGCGGCCCATGTTCGACCCGACGGCAGCCGCGACCGGCTGGGAGTGCTGCGTGACGAACTGAAGCGTCACCACATGAGGGTGTCGCGGTTGCATGCGAAGTTGTTCTACCAACCGTTGCTGGAATCGCTTGCGCCAGAAGGCCTGGAGTTCTCGCAGGGGATGACGCCGGCGGCCGCGGAGCGGCAGCTGGCCGCCCTCGGCTACGAAGCTCCGCACAGCGCGCTGACCCACCTTGCCGCGTTGATCAACCAGAGCGGCCGGCGCGGCCGCGTGCAATCAGTTCTTTTGCCCCGGCTGCTGGATTGGCTTTCCGACACTCCTGATCCCGACGGTGGTCTGCTGGCCTACCGGCGGATCAGCGAGGTGATGGTCTCGCAGCGCTGGTTTCTGTCGACGCTGCGCGACAAGCCGTCGGTGGCCAAGCGATTGATGCATGTGCTCGGCACCTCGGCGTATGTGCCGGAACTGCTGATGCGCGCACCGGAGGTGGTCCAGAACTACAGCGACGGGCCGTCGGGGCCCAAGCTGCTCGAGGGCGAGCCTGGAGCGGTGGCCGGCGCATTGGTCGCCTCGGCTGGCCGGCAGAGCGACCCGGTTCGCGCGATTGCGGTCGCGCGTTCACTGCGACGCCGCGAGTTGGCCCGCATCGCATCGGCCGACCTGCTGGGCATGCTCGACGTCACCGATGTCTGCGCGGCGCTGACCGCGGTGTGGGTCGCGGTGCTACAGGCGGCGCTCGATGCGGTGACCCGGGCCAACCTGCCCGCGAGCGGCGATGCCCCGGCCGCGATCGCAGTCATCGGGATGGGCCGACTCGGCGGCCGCGAGCTGGGCTACGGCTCCGACGCCGACGTGCTCTTCGTCTGCGAACCTGCTGCAGGTGTGCAGGACTCGGACGCGGTGCGCTGGGCTGGGACGGTGGCCGAGCAGATGCGTGCGCTGCTGGGTACGCCCAGCGCGGACCCGCCGTTGGAGGTCGACGCCAATCTGCGCCCCGAGGGCCGCAGCGGCCCGCTGGTCCGATCGCTCGCGTCCTATGCGGCGTATTACGAGCAGTGGGCTCAGCCATGGGAGATCCAGGCGCTGCTGCGGGCCGACGCGATTGCCGGGGACCCGGAGCTGGGTCGGCGATTCCTGCACATGGCCGATAAGACCAGGTACCCCTCCGGCGGGGTGTCCGCCGAAGCGGTGCTCGAGATCCGTCGGATGAAGGCCCGCATCGACTCCGAGCGTCTGCCGCGCGGCGCCGACCCCACCACTCACACCAAACTGGGGCGCGGGGGACTGGCCGACATCGAATGGACCGTGCAGCTGCTGCAGTTGCGTTTCGCCAGCGAGATCGAGGCGCTGCACAACACCACGACGCTGGAGAGCCTGGATGCGGCCGCCGATGCCGGTCTGATCACGGCCGAGGATGCGGATCTGCTGCGTGAGGCGTGGCTGACCGCGACCCGGGCCCGCAACGCCCTGGTGCTCGTCCGGGGCAAGCCCACCGACCAGCTACCCGGACCCGG
>CBAAAS010000106.1:0-7832 GCA_964658855.1 uncultured Mycobacterium sp. | reverse complement strand
CAGCCCGCCATGCACCAGCTTGGAACTCCATCGACTGGTCCCGAAGGCGAGGTCGTGTTTCTCCACCAGCGTCACCCGCAGGCCTCGCGATGCCGCGTCCAGCGCGATGCCCACGCCGGTGATGCCGCCGCCGATCACGACGACGTCGGTCGGCGCACCGTCGGCCAGCGCGGTGAGGTCGGCAGTGCGGCGTGCGGCGTTGAGCGCGGTCGACGTCACGACAGGTATCCGTTCAGCGAGTAAGCCAGTTCTTTTGCCAGGGCACGGGCGTCGAGAATCGGCCGGACGATCTGGGCCGACTGAATCGTCGACTGGGTGATCAACAGCACCATCGCGGCCAGTTGATGCGGGTCGCCGGCGCGTACGCTTCCGGCGCGCTGGGCCGCCGACAAGTCCTTGGCCAGCGCGTCGATCAGCATCTGCTGGCTGCTGCCCAGCCGCTGCGCGATGTAGACCAACGCCAACTCCGAGCCCAGCACCGCCATCACCAAGTCGTCACCCCGCAGCCGCTCGGCCACCGCGACCACCCGCTCGACCAGGGCAGCCCGATCGCTTCCGCGCACCGGCACTTCGGCCAGTGCCTCGGTGATGTGACTGGTCAGCAGCGCCGCCAGCACTGAGCGAGTGTCCGGCCAGCGCCGATACACGGTCGGTCGGCTCACGCCCGCACGCCGTGCGATCTCCGCCAGTGTCACGCGATCGACGCCGAAATCGACTACGCAGCTCGCGGCCGCCGCAAGAATTCGGTCCTGCACCGGCGCGTTACTGATTGACAGCATGTGTAATACTGTAACGCATGTCTGTCGACTTGCTACCCCCGATGAAGTGGAATGCCTGGGGCGATCCCCATCACGCCAAGCCGCTCTCGGACGGCGTCCGCTCGCTGTTGACCCAGGCTCTGGGCATCACGGGCTCACCCGAAGCCGAACTCGACGCCGACCAGGTGCGGCTGCGGCCGTCCGAATTGGCGACGGACCACCGCGAGGCGCTGGCGGCGATCGTGGGGCCCGATCATTTCCGCGTCGAGGACCGAGATCGACTACTGCGTGCCGGCGGCAAGTCCACGCTGGACCTGTTGCGTCGCAAGGACTCCGGACTTCAAGATGCTCCCGATGCGGTTCTGCTGCCTGGCTCCGACGGCGAGGTGACCGAGATCTTGCGATATTGCTCGCAGCACGGCATCGCCGTCGTCCCGTTCGGCGGCGGCACCAGTGTGGTCGGCGGGCTCGATCCGATCCGCGGCGACTTCGCTGCGGCGGTGTCGCTGGATCTACGACGCTTCGACCAACTGTTGGACTTCGATGAGGTGTCCGGCGAGGCGGAATTCGGTGCCGGCGTCACCGGACCACAGGCCGAAGAACTGCTTGGTGCACAGGGGTTTTCACTGGGCCATTTCCCGCAGAGTTTCGAATTCGCCAGCCTCGGCGGTTTCGCCGCGACCCGCTCGTCGGGCCAGGACTCGGCAGGTTACGGGCGGTTCGACGACATGATTCGCGGGCTGCGGGTCATCACCCCCGCCGGGGTGCTGGATCTCGGTCGGGCGCCGCAGTCGGCGGCCGGTCCGGATCTGCGGCAACTGGTCATCGGCTCGGAGGGTGTGTTCGGCGTCATCACCCGCGTGCGGGTGGCGGTCCACCCGGCGCCACAGGCCACCCGCTACGAAGCGTGGTCATTCCCCGACTTCGCCACCGGCGCTGCGGCGTTGCGCACTGTCACCCAGGCCGCCGCCGGGCCGACCGTGATCCGGCTTTCCGACGAGGCCGAGACCGGGGTCAACCTGGCTACCACCGAATCCATCGGCGACACCCCCATCGGAGGAACTGGCAGCACCGGGGGCTGCCTGGCGATCACGGTGTTCGAAGGGACGCAGGCGCACGCGGAGAGCAGGCACGCCGAAACCCGGGAGCTGATGATCGCGCAGGGCGGCACATCACTGGGCGAAGACCCCGCCCGAGCCTGGGAGCGTGGACGTTTCGGTGCGCCGTACCTGCGCGACGCGCTGCTGGCCAACGGCGCGCTCTGCGAGACTCTCGAGACGGCCACCGACTGGTCGAACATCCCCGTGCTGAAAGCCGCCGTCACCGAAGCGCTGACAACGGCACTGGCCGAATCCGGCACACCGGCTCTGGTGCTGTGCCACATTTCGCATGTGTACGCCACCGGCGCCTGCTTGTACTTCACCGTCGTCGCGGGGCAGCGCGGCAACCCGATCGAGCAATGGCGCGCGGCCAAAACCGCTGCGAGCGATGCGATTGTGGCGACCGGCGCGACGATCACTCACCACCACGCCGTCGGCGCCGACCACCGTCCCTGGATGAGCGACGAGGTCGGAGACCTGGGTGTCCAGGTGTTGCGTGCGGTCAAGGCGACACTGGACCCGGCGGGAATTCTCAACCCGGGCAAGCTGATCCCGTGAGCACGCGCCAGATTGGCCGAGTGACCGTATTGGCCAATCCGGCCTCAGGACATGGCAACGCCCCGCACGCCGCCGGAAAAGCAATCGCGCGCCTGCAGCAGCGCGGGGTAGACGTGGTGGCCATCGTGGGCAGCGACGCCGAGCACGCGCGCCGCCTGCTGCACACGGCAGTCGACAACGGAACCGACGCACTGGTCGTCGTCGGCGGCGACGGGGTGATCGCCGATGCGCTGCAAGCGCTCGCGGGCACCGACATTCCGCTGGGCATCGTCCCCGCCGGCACCGGCAACGACCATGCGCGCGAATTCGGTTTGCCGACAAAAGATCCGGTCGCCGCCGCCGACATCGTCGCAGACGGTTGGGCCGAAACCGTAGACCTGGGGCGGATTCGGGATCGCAGCGGCGCCACCAAGTGGTTCGGCACGGTAGCGGCAGCAGGATTCGATTCACTGGTCACCGACCGGGCCAACCGGATGCGGTGGCCGCGCGGCCGGATGCGCTACAACCTCGCGATGCTCGCCGAACTCTCCCAGTTGCGGCTGCTGCCCTTCCGGCTGGTGCTCGACGGCCGAGACGAGATCGTCACCGACCTCACGTTCGCGGCTTTCGGTAACACGCGCAGCTACGGCGGCGGAATGCTGGTGTGCCCCAACGCCGATCCGACCGACGGCCAACTCGACATCACCATGGTGAACTCGGCGTCACGGACTCGGCTAATCCGGCTCTTCCCCACGGTGTACAAGGGCACCCACATCGAACTCGACGAGGTCACCACAGCCCGGGTGACGACAGTCGACGTCGAATCACCGGGCATCAACGCGTATGCCGACGGCGATTTCGCGTGCGCGCTGCCTGCTCAGATCTCCGCGGTGCCGGGCGCGCTGCACATCCTGCGGCGGCCGGCGCAAGCAACGGCCTAGCCGACCCCACGGTTGAGCCAGGAAACCTCCGCGCCGTCGCCACCGTCTCGGTAGGCCTCGAGCGCATCATCCCAGGCGGTGCCGAGCGCCGAGTCCAGCTCGGCGGCCAGCGCGTCGGCGCCGGCGGCCATCATCGTGCGCAACCGCATCTCACCGATCATCACGTCACCGTTGGCGCTCATCGCCCCGTTCCACAGGCCCAACTGCGGCGTGTGGCAGAACCGGTGCCCGTCGACGCCGGCACTGGGGTCCTCGGTGACCTCGAACCGCAACACCGTCCAGGACCGCAGGGCGTTGGCCAACCGCGCGCCGGTGCCCACCGGTCCGACCCAGTTGATGACGGAGCGCAGCTGTCCCGGCATTGCCGGCTGCGGCGTCCATTTGAGGTTGGCTTTGGATGCCAAAGTCGACGACAACGCCCACTCCACATGCGGGCATACCGCAGCGGGCGAGGCGTGCACGTAGACCACACCTGTCGTTACGTCAGCGAACTGGTTCGACGCACGCATCTTGTTGCTCCTTCGGCTCCACGAGGGACGTCTTCCCCAACGACCTGGTGTTTCCGATGAGCAGATGTAACGATTTATGTGCCTTGCGTGTCTATTGTGCCCTGTGAGGCCCATGTTGCGCTAGTCCGAGTTATAGGTGCTCAGCACACTGTCAGAAATGACCGGCCACAGCGGTACCGCCCAGTCGCCGAAATCGCGGTCGGTGAGCACCACCAGCGCCAGCTTCGCGACCGGGTCTGCCCAGATCAGCGTGCCCGACTGACCGAAATGGCCATAGCTGCCCGGCGAGTTGTTCCGGCCCGTCCAGTGCGGTGTCTTCGAGTCCCGGATCTCGAATCCCAGTCCCCAATCGTTGGGTCGCTGGACTCCGTAGCCGGGTAAAACACCGTCGAGGCCGGGGAATTGCACGCTGATCGCCTCGGCGTGCATCTCCGGCGACACCGTCGCGGGTGAGAGCAGATCGATTGCGAACGCCGCGAGATCTGTGACCGTCGACGTCGCCCCGTATCCGGCGGTCTGAGCGCCGCCGTCGAGGCGGGTGGCGGTCATACCGAGCGGCTCCAACACCGCCTCGGCGAGGTAACGACCGAACTCGATGCCGGAAGCTTCCTGCACGGTTTCGGCCAGCACCGCGAAGCCGTAGTTCGAATACATGCGGCGGGTGCCCGGCCGGGCCAGGGTCTGGCCGTTGAGCATCGCCAGCCCCGATGCATGGGCTAGCAGGTGGCGCACCGTCGATCCGGGCGGGCCGGCCGCGGTGTCCAGCTCCACAGCGCCTTCTTCGATGGCAACCTGCGCGGCCCGCGCCACCAGAGGCTTGGTCACCGACGCCAGCGCGAACTGCCGTCCGGTGTCGCCGTGAGTGGCCAGCACGCCCTCTGGCCCGACCACCGCGGCGGCCGCGTTCGGCACGGGCCAGTCATCGATTGCGTCGAGGGCGGCCATGGCGCAGAACACTACCGACGACGATGCAGAGCGCGGAGCGCGATGAGGAGGAGCCGGGCAATCGGGCAGGCCCGACCAAGCGTTAGGTTGGAGCGCATGAGCCAGACAGTGCGCGGGGTGATCTCGCGGGAAAAGGGTGAACCCGTCGAAGTGGTCGACATCGTGATTCCCGACCCCGGACCGGGCGAGGTCGTCGTCGACATCACCGCATGTGGCGTCTGCCACACCGACCTGACCTATCGCGACGGCGGCATCAACGACGAATTCCCCTTCCTGCTCGGTCATGAGGCCGCGGGCACGGTCGAAGCGGTCGGCGACGGCGTAACCGCGGTGGAGCCAGGCGATTTCGTCGTGCTGAACTGGCGCGCGGTCTGCGGCCAGTGCCGGGCCTGCAAGCGCGGACGTCCGCATCTGTGCTTCGACACCTTCAACGCCGAGCAGAAGATGACGCTCACCGACGGCACTGAACTCACGCCGGCGCTCGGCATCGGCGCGTTCGCGGACAAGACACTGGTGGCCGCCGGTCAGTGCACCAAGGTCAACCCCGAGGCCGACCCGGCGGTCGCCGGCCTGCTGGGCTGCGGGGTGATGGCCGGCCTCGGCGCAGCGATCAACACCGGCGCAATCACCCGCGACGACACCGTCGCGGTCATCGGCTGCGGCGGCGTCGGCGACGCGGCGATCGCCGGCGCTGCACTCGTCGGGGCGAGACGGATCATCGCGATCGACACCGATAACACCAAGTTGGACTGGGCCCGCGGTTTTGGCGCCACCCACACGGTCAACAGTGCCGAGCTTGCCCCCGAAGACCTCGTCAAGACCGTTCAAGACCTCACCGACGGCTTCGGCGCCAATGTCGTCATCGACGCGGTGGGACGGCCGGAAACCTGGAAGCAGGCTTTCTACGCCCGCGACCTGGCCGGAACCGTTGTGCTCGTTGGTGTTCCGACACCCGACATGCAACTCGAGATGCCGCTGATCGACTTCTTCTCGCACGGCGGCTCGCTGAAGTCTTCTTGGTACGGCGACTGCCTGCCCGAACGCGATTTCCCCACCCTGATCGACCTCTACCTGCAGGGCAGGTTGCCGCTGGAGAAGTTCGTCTCCGAACGCATCGGGCTCGACGACGTCGAGGAGGCATTCCGCAAAATGCACGACGGCACGGTGCTGCGCTCGGTGGTGATGCTCTGATGCCGAACATCGAGCGCATCGTCACGTCCGGCACCTTCGAGCTCGACGGCGGCAGCTGGGACGTCGATAACAACATCTGGCTGGTCGGCGACGACTCCGACGTGGTGGTCTTCGACGCCGCGCACAGCGCGGAACCGATCGTCGCTGCGGTCCGCGGACGCAATGTGGTGGCGGTGGTCTGCACGCACGGCCACAACGACCACGTGACCGTCGCGCCAGAACTCGGCGAGGCGCTCGACGCGCCAGTGCTGTTGCATCCCGCCGATGATGTGTTGTGGCGAATGACACATCCGGACAAGAGCTTTCGCGCGGTGTCCGACGACGAGACGCTCAGCGTGGCCGGCCTGGAGTTGCATGCTCTTCACACTCCAGGGCACTCCCCCGGGTCGGTCTGCTGGTACGCCCCGGAACTCGGCGCCGTGTTCAGTGGCGACACCCTGTTCTCCGGCGGCCCCGGCGCGACCGGACGATCGTTCTCCGACTTCCCGACGATCCTGGAGTCGATTTCGGGCCGGCTGGGCAGCCTGCCCGGCGACACCGTCGTCTACACCGGCCACGGCGACACCACCAACATCGGCGACGAGATCGTGCACTACGACGAGTGGGTGGCCCGGGGGCACTAGAAGCCGCTAGCCTCCGTCGAGCACTCTGCGCTTTTCGGCCTGGAATTCCTTCTCCGTCAGCGCCCCGGAATCCCGCAATGCGGCAAGCGTTTTCAGCTGCTGGATCTTCACGCCCTCGTCGGAGGGCATTTCCATCGACTCGTCGGTGTACGTCGGCGGCGGTGCGCTCACCTGCCACGCCGGCGACTCCGTACGTTTAAGCCGGGACATCCACACCGACGACGTGATCATGCCGACCAGGCCGATGAAGAACACGCCGACCAGGACACCCAACCAGGCGCCCTTCGAGTCGCTGTCATGACCGAAAGCCACACGGGGACTGGTGAATCCGTTGGTCTCCCCACTGGTCGTGATGATGTAATCACCCTCGACGGTGACCTCAACCATCCAGACCCGGCGGTGGATGTCGTTGTTGACCGAGGTCGAGCCGCCGATGTCTTCGGTGACCTTCGGCTCGGCGACACCCGCTGGCGGGTCGATATCCAGCACAAGGTGCGGCACCGGCAGCCCGCCGCCGCCGGAGGAACTGCCGACAGTCACCGTGTGAAAGCTGACCGTGACCCGGCCCGCGGGCAGATGCAGCTTGCCGCTGCCCGGCACCGGCACTTCGCCGTATGCATCGTATTTGTCCAGCACGAATGCGCCGAGGAAAAGCGTGGCAATGAAGCCGACGACCGACCCCACCATCAGCACGATGGCGGTGGTCCGCGCGACCGTCGCGACTCTTCTGCCACTCACTCACGCAGTCTGGCAGAGAGCCGCGCAGTTTGGACCTCGCATCATCGGGTAGGCACCGCAAAGCGCCATAGGGGTCGCGATGAGGACGGAGAGTTATGAGTGCGGACGAAGACACCAAGACCGAGACGCCTGAGCAGGACGAAGACACCAAGTCCGAAACGCCCGAGCTGAGCGACGAAGGCAAAGAGCAAGTCGAGCAGATGCAGGCGGCTTACGACGATGACCGGCAAACGGCGGTGCTGCCTGGCACCGACGGGACGATTACCGGGGTAGCGGTCAACGAATGGCTAGATGACGACGGCAACCCGAAGTTCGGCAAGGACGAGCAGGACAAAAAGAGCGAAGATCAGGACAAGCCGCAGGACGAGGACAAGCAGCAAGAAGACGCGAGCTAGCGGCCTCCCTGCCCCGGATCGAAGAACCGATCGCCTGGGCGTCTGGGGAAGCGCCGATCCGGCCGCTCCGGTTCCGTCGTCGCAGTCGCCGTGGT
>CBAAAS010000105.1:0-7852 GCA_964658855.1 uncultured Mycobacterium sp. | reverse complement strand
CTTCGGTGCTCTCGATCAGCCTGGTCGCGGCATCGGGCCCGCTATAGGTGACGTCGCCGACCACGTGCGCGGCCCGTTCGTCCGCGACGGCGATATTGGTCACTCCGGTTCGGGCGCGCTGCTGGGCCAGCAGGTCCGGGTGACCGCCACCGGCGGCCAGGCCCACCAGCTCGAAGCGGTCAGGGTTGGCCGCGATCACCTCAAGCGCCTGGGTGCCGATGGAACCGGTGCTTCCCAGCACCAAAACCCGCCGGCGAAGTTCGGTCACCTGTTCATTGTGCCGCGCCGCCGACGCGCCCGGCGAATACCCGCCTCAGCGCCTCATCAACGGCGGCCGATCGACTCCAGCTCGGCGAAGCCCTCGTCGGAGAACGTGAGTCCGGCTCCGGCGACATTCTCGCGCAGGTGCGCCACCGACGAGGTGCCAGTCGCATATGGATGATGTGCTCGCCAACCGCGCGCTGTACGACGCTCGCACTGCCTGAACGAGCACCGAACGCGTCACCGAGGCCTGCCGCCCCACCCCGCATATGCCAGAATGTGCAGGCATCCCGCTACCTACCCGAGGAGTTTGCCGTGGCCAGTACCGAGGTGGAGCGCTCCGACGCGGTCGACGTCGCCGATGTGCCGTCGGCGGACTGGGGCTGGAGCAAGATCAACTACCGCAACTGGCACATCACGGGCTTCCTGATCCTCGGCCTGCTCCTGGCGTTCCTGCGCGGCAACCACGTCGGCCACGTCGAAGACGTGTGGACCATCGGCTTCGCCGCGCTCGGCTTCTTCTTCCTCCTACGCGACATCTGGGGACGTCGGCGCGGCTGGCTCAAGTAGCTACCCGCCTTCGGCGGCCAACTGACCGCACGCGGCGGCAATCTCCCGACCCCGCGTGTCGCGCACCGTGCAGGCAACGCCGGCCGCACGGACCCGTCGGACGAATTCGCGCTCCGCGGCCTTCGGGCTGGCATCCCATTCGCTGCCCGGAGTCGGGTTCAACGGAATCAGGTTCACGTGCACCAACGGGCCGAGCGCCTGGTGCAGCCGCTTACCCAGCAGGTCCGCCCGCCACGGTTGATCGTTGACGTCACGGATCAACGCGTACTCCACCGAGACTCGACGACCCGTCTGCTCGGCGTAGTAGCGGGCGGCATCCAGTGCTTCGCCGACGTTCCACCGGTTGTTGACCGGCACCAGGGTGTCGCGCAGCTCGTCATCCGGGGCATGCAGCGACAGCGCCAGCGTCACCCCGAGTCGCTCGTCGGCGAGTTTGCGGATGGCCGGGGCCAGACCGACCGTCGACACAGTCACCGCCCGCGCCGAGATACCGAAGCCGGCCCCCTTTTCGGCCGGCCCGGTGATGCGACGTACCGCCGTCAGCACCCGGGCATAGTTGGCCAGCGGCTCCCCCATGCCCATGAACACCACATTGGACAACCGGTCGCCCCACTCGTCACGAAGCGTCGCGGCCGCGGCACGGATCTGTTCGACGATCTCGGCGGCCGACAGATTCCGGGTCAGACCGCCTTGGCCGGTCGCGCAGAACGGGCAGGCCATCCCGCAGCCCGCCTGCGACGAGATGCACACCGTGTTGCGCTTCGGGTAACGCATCAGCACCGACTCGAACGTGGTTCCGTCGATGGCCCGCCACAGGGTCTTTCGGGTTTCCCCGGCATCGCAGGTGATCTCGCGGGCGACGGTCAATAGCTTCGGAAACAGCGCCTCGGCTACCTGGCCGCGGACCGCAGCCGGCAGGTCGGTCATCTGCTGTGGGTCGGCGATCAAGCGGCCGTAGTACTGATTCGCCAACTGCTTGGCCCGAAACGTCGGCAGACCCAACGCCGCGACGGCCTCCGCCGATGCGGCGTCGTCAAGGTCGGCCAGGTGCCGCGGCGGCAGCCCGCGCCGTGGCGCTTCGAATACCAACTCCTGCTTCACGATTGGCAGACCTCAGGGCAGCAACGTCAGGACGGCCCAGGTCGCGACCGCCGACGGCAGCGTCCCGTCCAGTCGGTCCATCAGTCCGCCGTGTCCTGGCAAGATGCGGCCCATGTCTTTGATCCCCAGGTCACGCTTGATTTGGGACTCCACCAAGTCGCCGAGGGTTGCGGTGGCCACGATCGTCAGGCCGAGCAGTAGGCCGATCCACGCCGGTTTGTGGATCAGCAGGGTTGCCGTCAACGTGACCGCGGTGATACCGAAGACCAGCGAACCCGCCAGGCCCTCCCACGACTTGTTCGGGCTGATCGACGGCACCATCGGATGCTTGCCGAACAGCACCCCGACGAAGTAGCCGCCGCTGTCCGAGCAGACCACGCCGATCATCAGGCAGAACACCCGAGCTGAACCGTTCAGCGGATAAGCCAGCAGCACGCTGAACGACGCGAACAGCGGCACCCAGGCCGCCACGAAAACCGTGGCCGCGACGTCGCGCAGATAATTGCCCGACGGCGAGTCGGCCGATCCTTCCGGCGAGGATGAGGCGCCCAGTGCCAGACGCCAGAACATGCAGACCACCGCGGTGATGCCGAAACCGGCCAGCGCGCCCACCGCATGGTGGTACCAGGCCAGCCAGATCATCAGCTCGCCGCCGGCCAGTAGCGGGATGACCGGAATGACGTAACCGGCTTCGCGCAGCCGTCGCACCACCTCGTGCGTCGCCAGCGGCATCGCGGCGGCGAGGAGGAAAACCCAGAGGTAGCGGTCCCAAACCAGGATCGCGACGATGGTGAGGCCGATGGCGGCACCCACGGCGATCGCCGCGGGTAGGTTGCGGCCGGCCCGCGATTTCTTTCGCTTGCCAGCCGGGGGCTCCTGCACCGAATCTTCGGCGGGGATGTCTGCGCCGGTATCGGTCTCTGCCACGGACGTATCTGCTGATCGGCCGCTAGACCTCCAGCAACTCGCCTTCCTTGTGCTTGACGAGGTCCTCGATCTGGGTCACGTACTGCTGGGTGGATTTGTCGAGGTCCTTCTCGGCGCGCGCGACCTCGTCCTCGCCGGCCTCGCCGTCTTTACGAATCCGGTGCAATTCCTCCATCGCCTTTCTGCGGATGCTTCGCACCGACACTTTGGCGTCCTCGCCTTTGGATTTGGCTTGTTTGACCAGCTCACGGCGCCGTTCCTCGGTCAGCTGCGGTACCGCGATCCGGATCAGCGTGCCGTCGTTTGTGGGGTTGACGCCGAGTTCCGAGTTGCGGATCGCCGCCTCGATGTTGCCGAGCTGGCCGGCTTCGTACGGCTTGATGACGACCAGGCGGGCTTCCGGAACGTTGATGCTGGCCAGTTGGGTGATCGGGGTGGCGGAGCCGTAGTAGTCGATGACGACGCGGTTGAACATGCTCGGGTTCGCCCGACCGGTCCGGATGGTCGACAAGTCGTCGCGACTCACCGACACGGCCTTTTCCATCTTCTCTTCGGCATCAAAGAGAGTCTCGTCAATCACGTCCGCCGCTCCTCCTCATGTGGACACCAGCGTTCCGATTTTCTCACCCGCGACCGCCCGAGCGATATTGCCATCGGTCAGCAGGTTGAAAACCAGGATCGGCATGCGATTGTCCATGCACAAGCTGAAGGCGGTCGCATCGGCCACCTTCAAACCGCGGTCGATGACTTCCCGATGGGAGATCGCCGTGAAGAGTTCGGCACCTGGATTGATCCGCGGGTCCTCAGCGAACACCCCGTCGACCGCCTTGGCCATCAACACGACGTCGGCGCCAATCTCCAAAGCCCGCTGCGCGGCGGTGGTGTCCGTGGAGAAGTACGGCAGTCCCATGCCGGCGCCGAAAATGACCACCCGCCCTTTTTCCAGATGGCGTACGGCCCGAAGCGGAAGGTAGGGCTCGGCCACCTGGCCCATGGTGATCGCCGTCTGCACCCGGGTGGCGATACCTTCTTTTTCCAGAAAGTCCTGCAGCGCAAGACTGTTCATCACGGTGCCGAGCATCCCCATGTAGTCCGACCGGGTGCGCTCCATGCCGCGTTGCTGAAGCTGCGCGCCACGGAAGAAGTTGCCGCCGCCGATCACCACGGCAACCTGGACGCCGGTTCGGACGACTTCGGCGATCTGACGGGCCACCAGCGCCACCACGTCAGGATCCAGACCCACCTGACCGCCGCCGAACATTTCGCCACCGAGTTTGAGCAACACGCGGGCGTACCTGTCCCGGTGCGACGACTCGGCTCCGTTGGTGCCTGTCGGCTCCTGCTCAGTCATCTGACTCCTCGCACGGGAGGACCGCCTTCCAGCTGTCCCCGCGACGGCTGTCCCCGATCAGCCGGGTCCATCCTGCCTTATCGCCTGGCCGCCCGTCCCGGGAGTCGACTGCTTTGGCCGCGTCAGCCGAATTCGCCGTGTTCGGCGTCACATCCATTGGCACTGACGGCCCTAACCAGGACTTGGCGGTGCGACAGCTGCCAATCCCGGACTACTGCGGAGCTGCAGAGGTTTGGTGTCCGGGCGGCGCGGGAACTGCCTGTCTGGAGGCGCGAGGGGCTCAAGTTACGCGCCCCGCACGACGTCCACACCGGTCCAGCCACGGGCCGGCGACGATCAAGGCGTAAAGCCAATAGGAGGACTCATGTCGGACGACAACAAGAGCGGGCCTGCAGAAGGCATCAAGGGTGTAGTCGAGGGCGCCAAGGGTCTGGCTAAAGAAGCCGTTGGCTCTGTGGTGGGCAACGAAGACCTCGAAAAAGAGGGCGAGGCCCAGCAGGACAAGGCTTCAGCTCAGCGCGACGTTGCCAAGAAGGAAGCCGAAGCGGAAGCCGCTCGCGGTGGCGAAGAGGCAGCCGAGAAGCGTCAGCAAGCGCACCAGAACTAGCTAGTCAGTCAACGAGGCCCGGTCCATTACGGACCGGGCCTCGTTGCTTGTCCGCGAAATTCGTCAGCCGAACACGGGAAGTGCCCGCTTGCGAGTCAGCGCGTCCATTCCACGCTGAATGCTGTCTTCAACCTCGTGATACTTGCGGTCGATGTACTCGTCGTCGTCGGCCCGCGCCGGATCGTTGTCGATCTCGATCGCAGGCATGAATCGAGTCCGAATTTTCGCCGGCAGTGGCAACTGCGGGAGCGCGGCGGGCGCAATGCCCCAGGGCAGCGAGATGGCGAGCGGAAAAACCTTGAGCCGCAACACTTTGTCCAGGCGTAAGGCACGGGATAGGCGATCGCCGCGAAACAGCACCGGCATGGCATCGGCCCCACCGACAGTCGCGATCGGGATAATTGGCACTCCGGCGCGGATCGCCATCTTCACAAACCCCTTGCGCCCTGCCAAGTTCGCCTGGTCACGCTCACTCCATGGCCGCAACGAGTCCACCTCGCCGCCCGGCCATAGCGCTACATCGTGTCCCTCCGCCAGTGCCGTTGCAATCGCATCGGGAGCCGCGGGGAGCACCCCCATCGACCGGAAGTAACGGCCGATGCCGGGGATGGCCATCAACGCGTCGTGGGCGGTGCCGTGCAGGGTGCGCTCGGTGCCGAACCGTCGCCACCACTGCAGGCCAACCGTCCAGGCGTCCCACACGAACGGCGCGCCGGAGTGGATGCCGATCAGCAGCGCCGGCGGTTCTCCGACGTTTTCCCAGCCGTCGATCTCCATCCGGAACCAGTAATCCACCAGTAGGTTCCAGAAGAACTTCTGGCGGTGCATCGTCGTCTCGGTTTGACCGCTGAGATCCCATTCTCCGGCCCGCTCGGCGACCCAGCCACTCACCCCGCCTGCCTGGCCGTCGCGCTTTTCTTCCATCGCGGTGCGCGCCTGTTCGGCCTGGTCCAATGCCTGCTGGCGCACCTCAGCAGTCCTGTGATCTCTAACACTCATGGCGGTCCGCATACCCGATCCGCCGCCGGGCAATCAGCATCTTGTAACCCGCGGGTAATGACCGCTCTTCGGCGGTGCGGTCGCGGACACCGCCGGCGCGGCGGGCTCAGAAACGATTCTCGGGGCCGACCACAGCCCAGATGGTGTTGCCGGACAGGGTGGTATAGGTCCCCCATGCTCGCGAATTCGCGGCGACCAGATCGAGCCCGGAGACCTTGTCATAAGCCGATTTGCGTTGCACCGGATTCGCGATACCCACGTGCTGGACCACTACCGACACCGTGGACCCGTCGGTTTCCAGGCGAAGCACGAATTCGGTTTCGGTCGCGCACAGCGCGGCTTCGGCCAGTTCGGTGGCGACCAGGGATGCCACATGTACGAAGTCGATTCTCGACCACTCCGACAACCACTGTGCGGTGAGTTCCCGACACCTGCGGATGCTGCTCCGCCCGGCCGGTACTGCTGCGCGGGCGCGCCGCCGATAGCGGTGCTGCATATCGGCCGACAATTCCGAAAGTGCTGATGCCACCGTCGCGTAGAGCGGCACATGGCGAGTGATTCCATTGCGATGCAGACTATTTCGGTCTTGTTCGTTTGAGCTGACCAGACCGATCGGCACACCGGGCCACTCGGCGATCTGCCAACGGGCGCTGGTGAATACGGCCCATGCCGGGTCTTCACGCACGGTCAGCCCGCTGATATCGATGACGACGACCAGAGGTTCGTCGAGGGCGACTTTGACGATGGCCTCTCGCATCGGAAGGTATGTGGTGGCGTCCAGCACGCCGCCGACGGTGAGCACGCGGGCGTCACCAACGTCGGTGGTCCTGAATTGCAGATCGCGCTCGCGGCCTGGCATGACCCACTTTTCATCCGGAGAACGACGCGCCGCCGGGCGGCTTGCGGCTCGACCTGCCAAACCTCAGAGCCTATGCGACCGCAATTCCGGCAATGCGGCGTACCGAATCAAACCGTGAAAGTTTGCTCTGCGGCAGAGTATTTCGCTGTGGAAGTGGGCGCCCCGCCGTCGGCGTACATCGGCATCACGCCTTGCGGTTTGCCTTCTTGATCGCCTCAACCAGCTGCGACTTGTCCATCGTGGATCGGCCAGAAATGTCGAGCTTGCGCGCGATGTCGAGCAGATGCTTCTTGCTGGCGTTGGCGTCTACACCTTCGTCCGACGGAATCGGGTTGCGCAAACCGCCGCGCTCAGCCCGCGCGTCCGAGGGTCCACTCTTTTTCTTGGGCAGCCAACGGTCGCCGACCTTTTCGAAGCTGCGTTTGAGCGCCGCATACGCGACGCGGTGGGCGCGCTCCTCGCTACCGTATTGGTCAGCACCCGCGTCGTGCGCTGCCGCGAAGGTGCGCTGCGCCTTGGCGTTCGATCGTTTCAGCGTGCCAGGCAGCTCGTCGGATTTGGGCTGGCCGCTCTTCGTCATTTTCGGCATTGTTCACCTCTCGAGACTCGCTGGCTGCGGGATCGGCTGAGTTAGAAAGTCCTATCCGGGGTACCCACCGACTCGCCCAAATCAACCGAAAGGTCCGTTGCGATGGCACCGACCACCGTTCTGTTCGACGTCGACGGCACGCTGGTCGACTCCAACTTCCACCATGTGGTGGCCTGGCACCACGCTTTCCTCGAGGTGGAGAAGGAGGTGCCGTGCTGGCGGATTCTGGGTCTCATCGGCCGGTCGGGAGACGAGCTGATGAGCGCTCTACTGGGCGAGGAACTCGCCGACGAGCACGGCTCACACGTGAAGAAGCTGCACACCAAGTACTTCCTCGACTCTGCGTCTCTCATACGCCCGCTTCCCGGCGCGCGTGAACTGCTCGAGGCGATCGCCGAAAGAGGTTGGCAGTCGGTGCTAGCCACCTCTGCCGGCGAAGAGGAGTTGGGGGCGCTGCGAGACGCCCTCGATTCCGAAGACCTGATCACTGCCGTGACGTCGGCGGCCGACGCCGAGCGCGCCAAGCCACATCCCGACATCGTGGCCACCGCGCTGCAGCGCGTGGACGCCACACCCGCCCAGGCGGTA
>CBAAAS010000104.1:0-7866 GCA_964658855.1 uncultured Mycobacterium sp. | reverse complement strand
GGCAAGGTCGACGGCGGACATGCCTCGGTAAGTCGGCTCGTCGATGCGTTCGGATGATTGTCCGACACCGACGATGACCGGGGTGCTCGGATCCAGCGCGTCGGCTTGTCCGGGTATTTCGTACGGCACGCGTATGAATTTAGCGCATCGCGTTGACCGAGCGAACAGGTCGCTGCCAACCGCCGATCACCGGTGTTGTGTGGTGACTGCATGCAGCAGGAAGTCGACGAGTTGGTGCGCGTAGTCGTCGACTTCGGCACTGACCTTGCGGAGAAGGCGTGGTGGCGTGGACTGGGCGTGCATCGTGACGGCGCCGAAGAACGTATCCAGGAGCAAGGTCACCGACGTGGCGCCAGGCAGTTCGCCCCGGTCGATGGCGCGATGCACCATTGCTCGTGCGGCCCGCACCTGGGAATCGCGCAACGATTCCCAGCGATCGGCGACGCCTGGAATCTCCGGCGCTTCAAGCTTCATCCGCTCGACGGCTCGCCGTCCGGGACCGAGGTAGAGGCTCAACAGTTGTCGCGCCAGATCGACCAGATCACTGCGAATGTTGCCGGTGTCGACGTCGTCGATGTTGGCAATGCCATCCTGCAGTGCCCCGCTGAGCAACTGCTCCTTGGTTTTCCAGCGGAGATACAGCGACGGTTTGCCCACGCCGGCTTCACGGGCGACAGCCTCGAAGGTGAAGCCAGCCCATCCGGTTCGGCCGAATAACGCGGTGGCGGCCGACAGGATCCGGCGATCAATCTCCGGGTCGCGCGGGCGTCCCGCACTCGTCTCGTCGCCCGCCTGCACACTCATCTCCGAACTCTATTACATACGGATGTCGTAAAGTAAGGCAACGCTCATGGGCGATTCGACGATGCGCGCAAAGGACGGACCATGCAATCAACCATCGCACGTGAGCAGATGGATGCGCTGTTCCACCCGGCGTCCGTGGCATTCATCGGCGCCAACGAACGCTCGCCGTTCTCGACGATCTCCTACGACCTGGTGCGGCGGTTTGGCGCCGTCGAACGGACTCACCTGATCAACCCGAACAGCCCCGAGGTCCACGGAGCACGGACCTACCCGAGGTGTGCGGATGTGCCCGGTGGGGTGGACTGCGCCTACCTTATGGTCCCAAAGGCGTTGGTACCCGGGGCGATCGAAGACGCTGCTGCCGCGGGCGCTCGATCGGCCGTCGTACTCACCGCCGGGTATCGGGAAACCGGCGCGGAGGGCGCCCGCGATCAGCACGCGTTGGTGAAGCGGTGTCAGGACCTGGGAATGACGTTGCTCGGTCCCAACATCCTCGGGTTCGCCAACGTCGCAGCGGGTATCGCGGTGTGCGCCTTGCCCGGCGTGCCCACTTCGCCGGGCAACGTCGCGCTCGTCTCTCAGAGCGGGGCAGGTGCCGGATCGCTCACCCGGTTCGTCGAGACACACGGAATCCGATTCAGCTACGCGGTCACCACAGGAAACGAGGCGATGGTCTGCACGGAGGACGTGCTGGACTATCTGCTCGACGACGAAAATACCCGCGCCATCGCGGTATTCGCCGAGACGTTCCGCAAACCCACAGCGTTCCTCGCGGCGGCGCGCAAGGCGGCCGCACTCCGCAAGGCGCTGGTCGTGCTCAAGGTGGGCTCCAGTGAACTCTCCGCGCGGACGGCCACCGCTCACACCGGCGCCCTGGTCGGCGACGACGCCGTCATCGACGCGGTCATGCGACAGGAGGGCGTGATCAGAGTCGGCCACATGGAAGACCTCCTGCACACCGCCAACGTCGCGGCCCACACCGGCCCATGGAGCACAACGGGTCTCGGCGTCGCGTCGTTGTCTGGAGGAGCGTGTGACGTCATCGCCGACCGTGCCGCAGAATTGGGCCTGCCGCTCCCGGAGCTCTCGCCGGACACCCACGCACGGCTCGGCAACATCGTGTCGGTGCTCGGCCACGTCCAAAATCCTCTGGACGTCACCGGGGCCGGCGTCACCGACCCCACGCTGCTCGCCCGCGCCACCGAGGTGCTGGCCGGCGACTCCCGCATCGGGTTCGTCGCCGTCGTGGGTGGACGCCCGACCGCAGCACCGGTACCCGGCCTTGCTGCTGCGCTCGCCTCTGCCGGAAAGCCCGGAGCGTACGTCGCGACGGTGTCCAGCGCGCTGAACGACGAGACCGACGACGCCTTCGCCTCCTCCGGACTGCTCTACCTCCCGAGCATCCGAGATGCCGTCACCGCTTTGGCGAAGGTATCGTGGTGGACGCGCCGCCTTGGCGAACTCGCAACGCGGGCAACCGAAGCCGGGGCGGCGACACGCGTGAGTCCGATAGCTCCCGGTACCTCGATGTCGGAAGTCGACCTCCGAAAGTTGTTGGTGCAGAAAGGTGTTCCCATCGTGCCTGCCGAGTACACGTTGAGCGCCGAGGAGGCATTCGATGCCGCGAGTCGCATCAAAGGCCCGGTCGCCATGAAGATAGTGTCGGCCGACATCCCACACAAGAGCGACGTGGGGGGCGTCCGGCTCGATGTGCCCGACCCGCAGTCCGCGGCCTCGGCCTATGCGGAAATCACGGACTGCGTCGCGCAGCTCGGATCTCATCCAGCGGTGCAGGGGGTCCTGGTCGCCCCTATGCGCAGCGACGGACTGGAACTGATCGTCGGCGTGACGAACGATCCCGACTGGGGCCACGTTCTGGCGCTTGGCCTGGGCGGCATTTTCGTCGAGGTGTTCCACGACACGACGCTACTGCGGTTGCCGGTAACCGATGCCGACATCGAGCGTGCCCTCGGTGGCCTGCGGGCCGCTCCGCTGCTGCAGGGTGCGCGCAATCAACCCGCAGCGGAGATGGCCGTGCTCACCCGGGTGATCCGGGCAATCGCCGAGCTGGCCGTATCGCTTGGCGACGAGCTCGACGTCTTCGAGGTCAATCCTCTCTACGTCAGGGGCGGGCAGGTGGAGGCGCTGGACGCCCTGGTGACCTGGAAGTCCCGGGGAAACCAATCGGTCGGGCTCGAGATCGCCGCTACGGCGTCGTCGTAACCCGTTGCACGTCAGTTGATTTGCTTGAGTGAAGCACTGTGGCAAGGGAAATCATAATGAATTCCGCAGCAGAGCCACCGTGTCGAGGTCGTCGAGCGCGTTGAGGCTTCGCTCCAAGCCTTCGTGGGCGACTTCCTCGGATTGCATGCCGCCCAGTCCGGCGGTAGACAGGGTCGCCATAAATGGCTGTACGGCCGCTTCGCGATAGCGGTTCCACAGGTCCTCACGATCGAGCTCCGGACCACCACCGGCGGCGAGCGCCGCGCGGTAGATGTCGAGGAGCTCACGCTGATTGGCGCAGCGTTCGTCGGTCGTCATGCCGATGATCAGGCTGTACGCGAGGTCGCGCGACGCGTGACCGCGCTTGACCACCTGCCAGTCGAGCAGGCCCGCCCGTCCGTTGCGGAAGAACACATTTCCGGGGTGGCCGTCGCCGTGCAGCACGGTATGGGGTCCCGCGTCCAGGTGCCGGGCGACGGCAGGGTAGTTCTCGATGACGAATCGAGCGCCTTCGATCGGTAGAGAACTCTTCTCGGCCAAGCGTTTTGCCGAGAGCCGCATGACCGGCCTGGTGATCGGTAGGTTTCGTTCCTCCGAGACGGCGGTGAGCCAGGCCAGTGGCCCAGGTCCCCCGGCGACGGGGAGGCGATCCCAGAAGGTGCCGTGCACGTGCGCAAACAACTCGACGAGCTGACTGGCTCGTTCTGCATCGATGGGGCGCAGCGTGTCGAAAAATTCGCAGGGTTCTTGCGTCATGTCCTCGAGGACGATCACAAATCGCCCGGTGAGTGAGTCGAAGGCCGAACCATAGGTCGTCGGAACGCCGGATAGATCTGCGGACAGCTCACTGTAGAAGCGCGACTCGTTCTCGCCCAGATTGGCAAGTTCGCCGAGCATTCGGATCGCCGCCGTCTCCGCGGACATCTTCACGAACACCGAATTCGGAACGTCATCGCCGGTAAGAGCCAGCCGGGCGCGCGAGGACGTACCTGCCGATCCGTCCAGCCGCGTCACCGAGGTGACGTTTCGGTTCATGATCTTCGACAACGCCGCGGCGTCCAAATCGCCTGTCCGGCGTGGAAACGCCCGTGACTTCCCGAGCAGCGCATCCGTAGCCAACCGTTGAGCTCCGCGACCCAGCTGTGCCGCCAGCCCGGCAACCAACGCCGCCTGATCTCTGGGCGCGGTGCCGTCCATCAAGCGTCTCCTCGTGAAGCGAGTCGTGAACGGAGCCGCTCGACAGACGGGACATCGTCGGACTCGAATTCTGTGGTCTCCGAATGGCCGCCTACGAACGCAACTTCCGACGCCATGAGCTGCCCGTCGAAGCGTAGGAAGAAAGCCAGTGGCGTCCTGGTCAACGTCGCGCCGGTCAGGTGCGCCCTGCACAACATGCCGCTGCCCGCGACCGCCGACGCATTCACAACCAAGTCGTCGAGCTCGGTCCACAACAGCACGTCCGCGGCTGCTTGGGCATCGACGCTGCCGATGACAGCGTCGGCGGCGAGCGTCATGCTTGCGTCGCCCGCATGCATCACGAGTCCGAAGCCGGGAGCCAGGGTCGCGGCAACGCCGGCTCCGTCACCGAACAATTCCGCGAGCAGACGCTGTCGCAGGATTTCGACGAGCGGCTCGGGTCGATGCTCGTCGAGGCGGTCGAATGCCCCGACGATACGGTTCTCCATCACCGCCTCGCGCCGTTCCACGCGGCATCTCGTTCGATCGGCGCCGACTTGCCCGTGCCGATCGGCAGCGAGACGCTGACGACGGCCAGCGCTGCCACGATGAAGGATGCCGCCGCGTAGAGCAGGTTGCCGACCGGGGTGCCGTCTGCGGTGATGCCGCGGGTTGCGCCGAAGTACGCGGGCAGCGCTACCGCCCAAAGGATTCCGAGGACTACGAGGTAGATGGGTCCGAAGATGCGGACGAATTCGTTGAGCGGCCTCGCCGCGGATGCTGTGCTGTGCTCCCGCGACCATTGCTGCGTCAGGACAAGTAGCCCGATGCCCGTCACGATGGCCAGTCCGATCGACAACGCGACCGCCTGCGCCGTGACGTTGGGATGTTCACCGCCGAATATCGACGAGGGCAGGCTCAAGATGGCTACGCCGATGGGCACCAGGGCCCCTGCGGCCAGGGCGCGCCAAGTAAGGCTCAGCCTGCTGAATTGCGTACCCTTGCTTGCCTTTCGGCCGACGAGCAGCATCACCAAGAGCGTGCACACCAGGGGGCCGAGGGTGGCGAAAATGAAGACGCTGGTCAACGGCACCGAAGCTAACAGCGGATGATTGAGCGGGTTGTCGGTGTTCCACTTCCACCAACGCAGCTGGGGACCGAGTTGATCGAACACTTCGTAGAAGCAGTGGTTCACGAACCCGACGCAGATCGCGCCGACGACGATGCCGCGGTCCCGGAACGCCCCGAGACTGCGCACGATCTCGTAGGCAAGCATGGTCACCGCCGGATACAGCGCAACGATGTACAGCGGCAACCGTTCGTAGAGGAACTGGACGCTGAAAGCGTTGTGCGCGAACACGACTCCAAGCTGATCCGCAACCCCGAATATGTTCGGGAAGTACAGCGGGATCTCGACGACGAACAGATAGATGACGGTGGCGAACCACAGCACGAGATTGGTGGGATCACCGTCGCGGCGAAGCCGCCGAAACGAAAACCAAAGCGCCAGCACGGCGCCGGCGACCATCATCAGCTCCAGGGCCGGCAGCGTCCAGTTCGTCAACCTGAACGGGTTGCGCAGGTGAACGAACGCAGGCGCGTCTTGGCAGGTGAAGTTGCCCAGCGATCGGGCGAGTTCGTCAAAGGTGGCGTTGCACTGACCGGCCATGGACGGCGCTTCAGCCCGCGAGCTCGGCTGAGTACCAACGGGTGACGTCGCCGCCGGTGTCCCACCGTTGGAACCAACGGCCAGCGAGTTCCGGCAGCGGCTCGTGGGCGGGGTTGTGAAAGGGAGTCTGGCTCAGCAGAACTCGTGCGCCCGCGGTGAACGACTCTTTGAGTGGCACTGTTGAGAATGGGCCAGGAAATTCCGGTGTGGGGCGCTTGGCCCCGAAGGGATTCAACTGCCGCAGTGCGAGCTTCATTCTGTGGGTGTACAGCAGCGTGCGGGCGTCGACCTTGCGATCCGACTCGGGCACATGGGCGTTCACCCCGTCCGCGACGATCGCCATCACCTGCATCAGGTGCTTGACCACGGCAGGCAACACCCTGATCCGGTACCAGGGACGACCGACCACCGCGTCGTAGATGACCAGAGCGGAGCTGCGATGTTCGACCTCCTCGACGAAGTGCCAGATCAGCAGCGAGGCCACCCGATCGTCGCCGGGCCGAAAGAGAGTGTCCGCGTTGTCGAGCAACAATTTGAAGCTAGGCGTGAACGTCGCCTCGAGGTCGGCGACGTAAGCCAGGCGGAAGTCCAACGACTTCGTCGCCGTGACGTGGTCGAAACTGGCGGTGGCTTCATCGAAGGTCTGCTGCAAGGCGGGGTAGCGCTTGATCAGCGCGCTCACGTGCTTGCGGTGGGTGCTCGAATGCTGAGCTTCCTGGCGGAGGAACGCGGTTGCCTCGGCTGCCACCGCGGGATCGGTGATCAGGGGCTTTGCCTCCTGCACCGCGGCCACGATCATCTGCTCGAAACAGATCGCGATGATGGATGTGGCGTTCATGAAAAACGAAAAGCCGGGATTCTGAGGGTTCCAGTTCCAGGGGACGTCGTCGGTGAAATCGAACTTGGGCCGACGAACTACCAGGTCAGTCATTGAATCCTCCCGCGGACATCTGATTACACAGAGTGCACCACTGTGTATCGTATGTGTAATCTGAGCTCATCCGAGGAAAAGAGTCAAGGTCACATGGGACGCAAGGGATGGGCCGGGGCGCCGCCGGCCGATGACGACGAAGCACGCAAACGCATCATCGATGCGACGCTGCGCCTCGTCGACCAGCGCGGTGCCGCGCAGACCACGGTGTCTGACGTCGCCGACGCGCTCGGTATCACCCGCCGGACCGTCTACCGCTACTTCGCCGGCACTGACGAGTTGTTCACTGTCGTCGCCGACATCGCTCTTCAGGGATTCGTCGCGGACGTCCAGAAGATCGTTGCGGACATGGACGTCGCCTCGCAGCTGGTGGAAGTCGTCGCGTACATCATCGAACGACTGCCGCGGGAACCGCAGTTGGTGCTGTTGCTGGCTAACGGCCGGTCCAACTCGTTCAGCCGGGCGATGCTGGGAACCAACGCGGTTGCGCGTTGCCACGCGATGCTGCGGGCAACTCACGTCAGGTGGGGCGACCTTGGTTACGACGACACCACGATCGACGAACTCATCGAATTCCTACTCCGGATCGTCCAATCGATGGTCATCGCCCCGCCAGAACCACTGCGCTCCGGCGTCGAATTGCGTGCATACCTGCAGCGCTGGATCGGGCCCGCGTTGAGTTAGGCCCGGTGGCGGAGCCCAGCAGATGCACGACCTATCCAAAGGTCAGCTCGCGGGCGTTCTCGACCATGATCCTGCGCTGCGCCTCGATGGGGAAGGACGTGACGTTCGCGAAGAAATCCTTCGGGTGGCTCATCCCTTCTGCGTGCGGCCAGTCCGAACCGAACAGGATGCGATCGACCGGTAAATGCTTGGCCAGGTCCTCGACACTGTCTTCGACAAAAGGCGCTACCCAGCAGTGCTCGATGAACTGCTCGACCGGTGAGGTTTTGAACATGCTCGGGTTTTGTGCGGCCATGACCTGCAGTCCATGCAGCAACGGGCCTACCCAGTCGGCGCCGTTTTCGATGTAGGCGATCCGCAGACCCGGGAAGCGTTCGAA
>CBAAAS010000103.1:0-7868 GCA_964658855.1 uncultured Mycobacterium sp. | reverse complement strand
CGGCTCGCCGCCCTGTGGCGCGCTGGCGGGCGGGCCGGATTCAGTGGGCGCCGGACCGGCTGCGGTCGCACTGGCGCCCGGTCCGAACAGCCCGTTCAGCGCATCGCCCACCGTCGGGCCGTAGCCGATCTTGTCGTTGTACATCATCGCCACTCGGATCAACCGCGGATACGAGGAGGCAACATCGCTCGAGCCGGGCGATGCATATACCGGCTCGACATAGATCAGCCCACCCTGGGCCACCGGCAGCGTCAGTAGATTGCCCCACTTGATCCGGTTCTGGTTGTCGCGCCCGATCACGCCGAGGTCTTGTGACACAGCGGTATCGGTGGTGATCGCGTTGTTCGCCAGCTTGGGACCGTTGACCTGTCCCGGGATGGTCAGCACGGTGATCTTGCCGTAGGTCGACGGATCGGAGCTGGCACTGATGTAGGCCGCGAGGTAGTCGCGCTTGAATCGGTTCATCGCGCTGGTCAGTTGGAACGACGCCGTATCGTCTTCTTTGGCAATGTTTTTCGCAACGATGTAATACGGCGGTTGATAACTGCTGGCCGTCGGATTCGGGTCGAGCGGCACGTCCCAGAAATCCGATGTGGAGAAGAACGTCACCGGGTCGTTGACGTGGTACTTGGCCAGCAACATCCGCTGCACCTTGAACAGGTCTTCGGGATAGCGCAAATGCGCGGCCAACTCGCCGCTGATGTCACTCTTCGGTTTGACCGTTCCGGGAAAGACTTTCATCCATGCCTGCAGCACCGGGTCGTGCTCGTCCTGCTCGTACAGCGTGACCGTTCCGTCGTAGGCATCGACGGTGGCCTTCACCGAGTTGCGGATGTAGGACACCTGCTTGTCGGGTGCCAGCCGGTTGAACGCCACCTCGGTGGAGTCGGCGGTAGCCGACGACAGCGAGGTGAGCTCGGAGTACGGGTAGTTATCCAGCGTGGTGTAGCCGTCGAGGATCCAGACCAGCCGCTTGTTCACAATCGCCGGATAGACACTGCTGTCGGTGGTCAACCACGGCGCCACCGCCTCCACCCGCTGAGCCGGGTCGCGGTTGAACAGGATCTTGCTGTTGGATCCAATCACGTTGGAGAACAGGAAGTTTCGCTCGGCGAATTTCGCGGCGAAGACGCTCCGGGAAATCAGACCGCCCAGCGGCACTCCACCGGTTCCGGTGTAGGTGTAGTTCTTGGTCTCGGTGTTGGTCTCGTAGTCGTATTCCCGGTCGACGCCGCTCTTTCCGACGATCGCATAATCGGCGGGCGCGCTGGCGATGACCGGGCCGTAGTAGACCCGCGGCTGATCCAGCGGCGCGGGACCGCTGGATGTCACGCTGCCGTTGGCGCCGACGACGCTGGCCAGGAACTCGGGGTATCCGCCATTTTGGTTGGGGTCGTTGGCGATACCGCGCACGGTGTTGGCCGGGGATGCAATGAAGCCGTTGCCGTGGGTGAAGACGGTGTGCCGGTTGATCCAGTCTCGCTGGTTGTCGATCAGATGGTCCGGGTTGAGCTCGCGGGCGGCGACGACGTAGTCGTGCAGGTTGCCGTCACGGTCGCGATAGCGGTCGATCGCCAGCTGATCGGGGAAGTAGTAGAAGTTCTTGCCCTGCTGGAACTGGGTGAACGCCGGGCTGATGATGGTGGGGTCGAGCAGCCGAATGTTGGAGGTGGTGGCCCGATCTGACGCCACCTGCTCGGCCGTTGCCCGCCCGTCGCCGCTGTAGTCCCGATAGGTCACCACATCGTCGGTCAGTCCATAGGCCTGCCGGGTCGCGGCGATACTTCGGCTGATGTATTCGCGTTCCTTCTGCGCCGCATTGGGTTTGACACTGAACTGCTCGATGACCAATGGCCAGGCGGCACCCACGACCATCGACGACAGCAACAGCAACACCAGGCCGATGGATGGAATCCGCAAGTCCCGCAGCACAACCGCGGAGAACACCGCTGCCGCGCAGATCAGCGCGATCGCCAACAGGATCATCTTGGCCGGCAGCACCGCATTGATATCGGTGTACCCGGCACCGGTGAACGGCTTGCCTGCCCGGGTATGGGAAAGCAGCTCGTAGCGATCCAGCCAATAGGCAACCGCCTTGAGTAGCACCAGCGTTCCGACCAGGCTGATCAACTGGATACGCGCCGATCGGCTCAGCGCCCCGGTGCGCCCGGACAACCGGATGCCACCGAAGATGTAGTGCGCCATCAGGTTCGCGACGAAGGCAAGGAACACCGCGACGAAGAAGAAACTGAGCACCAGCCGGTAGAAGGGCAGTTCGAAGGCGTAGAAGCCCAGATCTTTGCCGAACTGCGGATCGCGGACACCGAAGCTGCTGCCGTGCAGAAAAAGCTGAATGCGAACCCAAAAGGTCTGCGCGACAATGCCGGACAGCAGTCCGATGGTCACCGGGACACCGATGGCGATCACCCGCAGCCTCGACATCACCACGGTGCGATAGCGCGCCACCGGATCGGCGCCGTTGCTCGGAACGAACACCGGCCGGGTTCGGTAGGCAATGGCCAGGCCGGCGAACACGATGCCACCAACCAGCAACCCGATCACCACGAACACGATCAACCGGGTCACCAGCACGGTGGTGAACACCGAGCGATAACCCAACTCGCCGAACCAAAGCCAGTCGACATACGCGTCGATCAGTCGAGGGCCGACGAGCAACAGTCCGATCACGGTCAACGCGATCGCGATGAGAGTCCGACTGCGTCGAGTCAGCTTCGGCATTCTGGCGGCGGGCCGCATCCCCACTAGCTACGCTCCCTGCTCGGTCTCGACAGTCGCTGTCGGTGGATGTCCTCGACTCTACGCACAACCGGTGATCTGCCCCGGGCTCGAACTGGCCGGCCTAGCAACTCGGCGGCTGTCCGCCGGAGGCCACGGTGTGCAGCGCGTCCACTGCCCCACCGAGGGTGTCGACCTTGATCAATTGCAGGCCGGGCACCTTGCCGGCGTTCGCTTCGTAGCAATTTCCGGCCGGAACCAGAAACACCGTCGCCCCGGCGTCGTGGGCGGCGCTCATCTTGTGCGCGATCCCGCCGATCTTGCCGACCTCACCGTCCGGCTTGATCGTGCCGGTGCCCGCGACGAACTTCTTCGAGGCAAGGTCACCGGTGGTGAGTTTGTCGATCACGGCCAGGCTGAACATCAACCCTGCCGACGGGCCGCCCACGTTGGCCAGGTTGAAGTCGACCGCGAACGGCGCCCACGGCGCGTCCGTCACCGAGACGCCCAGGAAGCCGAAGTCGCCTTTGGGGTGATGACCCAAGGTGATCTGGGCCGTTCCGGGCGGCGCGTTCTTGCGGCGGAAGTCGACCGTGACCTGCTGTCCGGGTTTGGTGGTCTTCAGGAACGAGGTGAACTGCTCCACTTCGGCGACCGGCTTTCCGTCGACCGCCTGCACGGCATCGCCGGCCTGCAACTTGCCTACCGACGGCCCGGGGTCGTTGAGCGTCACGATGGTCACCGCACGCGGGTATTTCAGATAGCCCAGGGCTGCGAACTCAGCGTTGTGCTCAGACTCTTTGAAATCGGCGTCGTTGGCCTTGTCGACTTCGTCGCGGGATTGGCCGGGCGGATAGACCAGGTCGCGCGGCATCAGTTGTTCCTGCCCGGACAACCACAGCGTCAGCGCCTCGGCCAGGCTGAGCTCGTCGCGCTGAGACACCGTCGTCATGTCCAGGTGGCCCGTCGTCGGGTGTGTCGTGGTGCCTTTGATCTCCACGACCTGCTTGCCGTCGACCTCGCCCAGCGTGTCGAAAGCCGGGCCGGGCCCCAGCGACACATACGGCACCGTCACCGCCGCAAGGAGCACCCCGAAGACCACGATCGGGACCAGCGCCACCATCAGCGTCAGAATCCGCCTGTTCACGTCGCTAACACTAGACGGAGTGGTCAGGCGGGTTCACTTAGAGCGTGACGGCGGCCCGCGCGTCATGTGTTGACCATGAGTACCGTTGTGGGCATGGCTGACCTGCCCTTCGGGTTCTCCACGGGAGACGACCCGGACCGCGACAACGACCCCAAGTCCGGCTCAGGATCTGCTGACCCATTCGGATTGGGCGGCATGGGCGGCGAATTCAACGTGGCCGACCTGGGTCAGATGTTCACCCGACTCGGCCAGATGTTCAGCGGGGCCGGTTCGGGCATGGACGGACAATCCGCCGGCCCGGTGAACTACGAGCTGGCCCGCCAGATGGCGTCCAGCTCGATCGGATTCGTGGCCCCCATCCCCGTCGCCACCCGCGAGGCGATCAATGACGCCGTCCACCTCGCCGAGACCTGGCTCAACGGGGTGACCGCACTGCCGGCGGGCACCACCAAAGCACTCGCGTGGACTCCCAACGACTGGGTGGACAACACGTTGGAGACCTGGAAGCGGTTGTGCGATCCGATGGCCCAGCAGATCTCCACGGTGTGGGCCTCAGCGCTGCCCGACGAGGCCAAGTCCATGGCGGGCCCGCTGCTGTCGATGATGTCGCAGATGGGCGGCATGGCGTTCGGTTCGCAGCTCGGTCAAGCGCTGGCCCGACTGTCCAAGGAAGTTCTGACGTCGACTGACATCGGATTACCGTTGGGGCCCAAAGGCATTGCGGCGCTACTGCCCGCTGCCGTCGAGTCGTTCGCCGACGGCCTCGAACAGCCCCGCAGCGAAATCCTCACCTTCCTGGCGGCCCGCGAGGCCGCCCACCACCGCTTGTTCAGTCATGTGCCGTGGTTGTCCAGTCAGCTGCTCGGCGCCGTCGAGGCCTATGCCAAGGGCATGAAGATCGACATGCAGGGCATCGAGGATCTGGCCCGCGACTTCAACCCGGCGGCGATGAATGATCCCGCCGCCGTCGAACAGCTGCTGACCCAGGGTGTTTTCGAGCCCAAGGCGACGCCGGAACAGACCCAAGCTCTCGACCGACTCGAGACGCTGCTGGCGCTTATCGAGGGCTGGGTGCAGACCGTGGTGAACGCCGCACTGGGTGATCGCATCCCCGGCGCGGACGCCCTCGGCGAGACGCTGCGGCGACGACGGGGCACCGGCGGGCCGGCCGAGCAGACCTTCGCCACGCTGGTGGGCCTCGAATTGCGACCACGCAAGTTGCGCGAGGCCGCGGCGCTGTGGGACCGGCTGACTCAGGCTATCGGCGTCGACGCCCGCGACGCGGTCTGGCAGCACCCCGACCTTTTGCCCGGATCAGACGACCTCGACGACCCGGCTGGTTTCATCGACCGCGCGCTCGGCGGCGACACCAGCGGGATCGACGAGGCCATCGCCGAATTCGAGCGTCGCGCCGATGCCGGCGACGACGACGGCCCCGAGAACAGCTGAGCCCTTTGGAACTCGCCGCCTGTCCGGTCTTTCCCGCTGAGGCGGGAACCGCGATGGGCTCGGACCGCGGCTTGGGTTGGCAGCTGGCGCGAGAGGCCGGCCCGGTTTTGCGACACCCGGGGGGAAACTGGTTTGAGAACTGGGTGTTTGTCGTCGGACGGC
Source organism: uncultured Mycobacterium sp. (assembly GCA_964658855.1). Lineage (GTDB taxonomy): Bacteria > Actinomycetota > Actinomycetes > Mycobacteriales > Mycobacteriaceae > Mycobacterium. Next base: position 2,374 of record CBAAAS010000103.1, on the reverse strand, counting down.
AAGAGGTGCTGGCGAACCTGGACGATGCCCGGTTGGAAAGCACCCGTGCCCTTCCCGAGCGCGATCTCGAGGTTCATCAGCAGCTGTTCGCGCCAAAATCAGCCCATGAGATTGCGGCAGCATTCCGTCCGACCGCCGCCGCGCTGATCGATCGTTTCGTCGCAGCTGGTGGCGGCGACGCGGTGACGGATGTGACCGCGCCGATCGCCGGCGCCGTTTTCGACATCGTGTCGCGCCTGCAGCTATTGCCCGTTGAGCACATGAATGGGCAGTCCGGCCAGGTCTTGTCCGAGGCGTGCCGCAACCTGTCCAGGCATGCCGGCTCGCACGTGTTCGAGTTGGCACGCCGCCCCGAATTGCGCGACATGCTTCGACGTCAGCGTGGGCTGATCCGCGAGTTCGTCGAAGAGGTCCTTCGGCTGGAGCCGATGGTGCCGAGTTGCAGTCGTTTTACCACCCAGCCAACGACCATCGGTGAGGTGGAACTGCCGGCCGGCATGGTGCTGATGTTGTGTATCGGTGCGGTGCAGCGCGACGGCAGCGACGCCATGTCCACTGATGATCTTGTGATCGGCGATAGGGCGCACCGGCATTGGAGTTTGGGTGCCGGGTCCATGCGTTGCCGGGGCGGCCACATCGTCCGGCAGGTGTTGCGCGTGCTGGTTGAGGAGTGGCTCGACCGGGCCGGGCAGGTTGAGCTGGCTCCCGGTTTCCGCCCGGCGGTCGGGTTCCCAGCGACTCAGAGCGTTTCGTGGCTGCCGGAGCTGCCGCTGGTGACGAGGGCTTAGTACCGACGGTCCTGTGGACAGCTGAACCTGTCGTGCCGATTGCCGTGGCACAGTGCCAAGATGGCGCAGCCGACGCGGTCGCTGTACGCACTCGACCCGGCGCTCCCCGTGCTGCTCCGCCCCGACGGCGCTGTGCAGGTGGGCTGGAGTCCGCGACGCGCCGTGCTGATCCGGCCGCCGCGCGCAGTGACCGCCGCCGCGTTGGCCGCGCTCTTGCGGGCGATGCAATCGCCGGTGCCGATCAGCGAGCTGCAACGCCAGCCCAGTGGGCTGAACGACGATGAATTACTCGATCTGGTCGGGCAATTGGTGACAGCGGGGGTCGCCACCTGTGGTGCCCGGCAGCGGTCGGCGCGGTCGGCGTCGATCCGGGTGCACGGCCGCGGCCCGCTGTCAGATCTGCTGGCTGAGGGGCTGCGGTGCTCGGGCGCCAGGGTCAAACAGAGCAATCAGCCGCATGCCGCCGTGACGTCCGCCGACGCCGACCTGGTGGTGTTGTCGGACAATCTCGTCGCCGATCCGCGGATGCTGCGCGAGCTACACAGTCAGGGTGTCGCGCACCTCGCGGTGCGGGTCCGCGACGGCACCGGTCTGGTCGGCCCGCTGGTCGTGCCAGGTGTCACGAGCTGTCTGGGCTGCGCCGATCTGCATCGCCGGGATCGCGACGCGGCGTGGCCCGCGGTCGCCGCACAGCTGCGCGACACCGTCGGGGTGGCCGACCGTGCGACGCTGCTGGCCACTGCGGCGCTGGCGCTCAGCCAGGTCAACCGGGTGATCGGAGCGGTCCGCGGCATCAACGCCGAGCCACCCGCGGCATTGAGCGCGACACTCGAATTCGATGTGCACGCCGGCTCGATCGTGGCGCGGCAGTGGCCGAGGCATCCGCTGTGTTCCTGCTGACACCGCTTGTTCCCAGATCAATAGGGCAAGCACAGGCTATTCGTGGATGATGGAGTCGTGGCAGACATCAAACGCGGGGGGGCCGCGCGTAACGCAAAGCTGGCCGGCCTCGCCGGGGGCATCGCAGGCCGTACAGCACTCGGGTTCGGCAAGCGGCTGGCCGGCAAATCGCAGGACGAGATCAACGCCGAGCTCATGGAGAAGGCCGCCAAGCAGCTCTTCACCGTGCTCGGCGAGCTCAAGGGTGGCGCGATGAAGGTCGGCCAGGCCCTGTCGGTGATGGAAGCCGCGATCCCCGAGGAGTTCGGCGAGCCCTACCGCGAAGCGCTGACCAAGCTGCAGAAGGATGCGCCGCCGCTGCCCGCCGACAAGGTGCACCGCGTGCTGGACGCGCAGCTGGGCACGAAATGGCGTCAGCGGTTCACCGAGTTCAACGACACCGCGGTGGCCTCGGCCAGCATCGGTCAGGTACACAAGGGCGTCTGGGCCGACGGCCGCGAGGTCGCCGTCAAGATCCAATATCCGGGTGCCGACGAAGCGCTGCGGGCCGACCTGAAGACGCTTCGCCGCATGATCAGTGTGGTCAAGCAGCTCGCCCCAGGCGTCGACGTCGAAGGGGTCGTCGACGAGTTGATCGAGCGGACCGAGATGGAGCTCGACTACCGGCTGGAAGCCGAGCATCAGCG
>CBAAAS010000102.1:0-7890 GCA_964658855.1 uncultured Mycobacterium sp. | reverse complement strand
ACGTCGACGACGGCGTATCAGGCTTTCGTGCAAGACCTTTATCACCACCAGAGTCCGGACGGCCCGAGCAACGAGGCCGTCGCGACGATGGCCCGCGAAAGCGGACTGCCCGACGTCGTGGCCGACCGGATCGCGGCCGCTGACATTGTGGTGGATTCCACCGCGATAGGCGAGACGAACAAGGCGCGCCTGAAAGAGGAGAACCCGGCCAATCCGGGCACCCCGACGATCTACAACCTGAACGCCAGAAGCGTTGTCGACACTCAAGATCCGGGCTGGCTGGACGCGCTGACCAACTGACGATCGAGTCGCTTGTCCATCCACGCCAGACCGGTCAGCGCGGCCGCCGCAATCAGCCAGCCGACGACGGCAATGGACCCGGCCGGGATGATCGCCAGCTTGGCGGTACGGTGTTGCACCCGAACCAAATTGGGGTTCAGCTTGTCGTACTCGACGTAAATCCGCATCCCCGTTGCCAATTGGGACGGATACAGCACCCCGAGCTCAGGGCGGTAGGTGACCCGGTCCGGCGTGACGAACTCGATGGTCGAGCGGCGCGGACCGGCGTCGAGCACCTCGGCCTCGGCCACACCCATATCGTGTTGAATCGCAATGTCATTGCGCACCGCGCCGGCCACCAGTAACACCGACTGCAGGGTCGCCAGGGTGATGAGGATCAGCACAGCGATGCGCGCCAGCCGCACCGTGCGGTGGCCTCGAGTGTTCGGGAATTCGCCGCTGCGACCGTGAATGAGGATGCGCCACCAGGCTTTCAGCGCCGCGACGGCGCCGGCCAGTCGATTCACAGGGCAGCCTTGATCGCCGCGTGCAGTCCGCGCAGCGACGATCGGTCCGCTTTGACCTCGAGCACCCGCATCCCGCTGGCCGGCTCGGCGAGTGCGGCCCCCAGGTCGTCGAGCTCGATCTGCCGGCTGTCGACGTGGTACGCGCGACACAACGCGCCGACGTCGACGTCATGCGGGGTGCCGAAGACCCGGGCGGAGACGTCGGAGAACCTCGAGTCGCCCTGCTCGAGCAGTTCGAAGATGCCGCCGCCGTTGTCGTTGGACACCACGATGGTCAGGTCCGCGGGAACCGGCTCGGTCGGGCCGATCAGCAGGCCGGAGCTGTCGTGGACGAAGGTCAGGTCGCCGATCAGCGCAACGGTCCGCCCGCCGGTCGGGTCATGCCCGAGCGCCGCGCCGATCGCGGTCGACACCGTCCCATCGATGCCGGCGACCCCGCGATTGGAACGCACGGAGATTTCTCCGCGATGCTTCGCGGCCCCTAAGCCGACCAGTGCGACGTCGCGCACCGGGTTGGACGCGCCGAGCACCAGCTGATCGCCGGGCCGCAGCGCGTCGGTCACCGCAGCCGCCACGTGCAGGCCCGTCGTCAACGGGTGCGCCGCTAGCTGCTCGCGTACCGCGGCGAAGGCATGGTCGTTGAGCTCGGCGCAGCGGGCCAGCCATTCGGGGTTCGGCGTGCCGGTGACGACGGCGCGGGTGCCGGTGGCCTGCGAGTTACCCGAGACGTCGGGCCAGCGCGGACCGGTGGTCAACGCGTACACCGGCACCGACGGGTCGGACAGCAGGGCCGACACCGGCCGGTGCAGGGTGGGCCGGCCCAGCATGATCACCTGCTGCGGGCGCAGCTGCGGCAGGGCCAACGGATGCAGCGGATTGGCGGCCGGGGGCGCGGTGGGCTCGGCGACGGTCGGCAGCGCGGCCAGCTCCGGGCGCAGTCCGGCGCCATGACCGGCGATGACGACGGTGTTCAGGCTGAGGTCGATGTCCAGCGGCTGATCGAAGCTGACCACCGGGGTGTACGTCCACGGCTTGCCGTCGGGCCGACCCGGCGGGATGGGTCCAGGCTCCAGGTCGGGCACCAGCGGCTCACGCAACGGGATGTCGAAATGCACCGGGCCGGCGTTGGCGCTGCGCGCGCCGGTCGCGGCCACCACCACGCGGCAGGTTGCCGATCGCCAGGTCGCGTTGAGTGCTTCCATCCGATCCGGAGCGTCCTCGGCCAACCCGAGGCTGATGGTGGCGCGAACCTGGGTGCCGAAGTAACCCAGCTGTTCCATGGTCTGGTTGGCGCCGGTGCCGAGCATCTCGTAGGGCCGGTTGGCGGACAACACGATCAGCGGCACCCGCGCATAGTTGGCCTCCACCACGGCCGGGCCGAGGTTGGCCACCGCGGTACCGGACGTCATCGCGACGCAGACCGGTGTGCCCGCGGCGATCGCCAGCCCGACGGCCAGAAACCCGGCGGTCCGCTCGTCGATGCGGACGTGCAGCCGGACCCGGCCGGCCCGGTCGGCGTCCTGTAGCGCGAAGGCCAGTGGAGCGTTGCGCGAGCCCGGGCACAGCACCACATCGCGGACACCGCCGCGGATCAGTTCGTCGACGACCACGCGGGCCTGCGCCGTCGAAGGATTCACCAGTTCAGCCTACGTGGGGCGTCACAGCGCTGTTGTGTGCCGACTGTGCAGCTTGTACTCACGAATTTCGAAGATCGACAGCTACAACCTGCACACTCGGCGCAAGACCTCAGTACCCCATGCTGGCGAAGAACTTCAGCACCGCGGCGTTGACCACCTCGGGCCGCTCCAGGAAGCCGAGATGCCCGGTGTCGGCGATCAGCTGATACTTGCCGCCGGGAATGGCGTCGGCGACCTCTTTGCCCAGGTGCGGCGGCGTCACCACGTCGTCGGCGAAGCCGAGCACCAGCGTCGGCGTGTGGATACCCCGGTAAGAGGGCAGGTGGTTGCCCTGCGGCGAGATCGAGCCCTGCTTGATGATGCCCGGCGTGATCTTGATCGGCCAGATGGTGAACATGCTGATCCACTCGGCGACGGCCTCGTCGTTGTTGAGCGTCTTCGGCGAAAAGCTCTCCAGCAGCCGGATTTTAGCGTCGTATGCAGTCGGGATCTGCACGCCGGAGGCGGCCAGCTCGTCTTCGGCGGTACGGAAGAACTCGCGTGCCTTGTCGAGCCGTCCGCGGGTGGCCATCAGCACCGTCTGGGTCACCAGGTCGGGCCGCGCGAGCATCAGCTCCTGGGCGATGAAGGAACCCATCGACACCGCCACGATCCGCACCGGCCCGATGCCGAGCTGCTCGATCAGTGCCGCGGTGTCGGCGACCATGCTCTCGGTCGTGAACCCGTCGGCGCTCGCGGTCGCGCCGACCCCGCGGTTGTCGAAGGTGATGACGCGGTAACCGGCGTTCAGAAATGCCGGGACCTGATTCAGATGCCAGGTGCGTCCCAGTCCACCGCGCCCGGCGATGAACAGGACGGGCTCCCCCGTCCCGTTGTCGTCGTAAGCCAGGTTGATCACGACGACGAACCTACGCGAATTCGGGCGTTGGCAGTATTTGGCAGCCCGCGGCGTCGAGCTGGCAGCGGGTTCGGACCTTGACTGTCCCCATGACACAACTGGCGCTCAAGCAGGCAACCATCGAATACTCCGAATACGGTCCGCAGGATTCGGCGCATCCGCCGGTGGTGTTCGTCCACGGCGTTTTGGTGGACGGCCAATTGTGGCGCGAGGTCGCCGAGAAGCTGGCTCGCCTCGGCTACCGCTGCATCGTGCCGACCTTGCCGCTGGGCTCACACACCATCCCGGTCGACGACGCCGGCGTGCTGTCTCTGCACGGCGTGGCCGAGCTCGTCAACGACGCGATCGTTGCCCTTGACCTGTCCGAGGTGACGCTGGTCGGCAGCGACACCGGCGGCGGCATCTGCCAGCTTGTCGTCGACGCCCACCCGGAGCGGATCGGCCGGCTGGTGCTGACCAACTGCGACGCCTTCGATCAATGCCCGCCGTTCCCGTTCGGCGCGGTGTTCGGCCTACTTCGTGGTCCCGTCTCGATCAAGGCGATGTTCGCGACGATGCGGCTGGCGGCACTGCGTAACTCGCCGCTCGGATTCGGCTTGCTGGTCACCCGACCGGATAGCCGGGTGACGGCCGACTGGATCGCGCCCTGCCTGAACGACAGTCGCATCTGCCGCGACCTGGCCGCGCTGTTGCGGCAGATCGCGATCACCGATCTCACCGACGTGGCGACCCGCCTGAACCGATTCGACAAGCCGGTCACGCTGGTCTGGGGTCAGGCCGATCGGGTCTTCACCCCGAAGCTGGGCAGGCGGCTGGCCGCGGCGTTCGGCAACGCCAAGCTGATCGAGGTGCCGGGCGCGCAGACCTTCGTCTCGATGGACGAACCCGACGCGGTGATCGACGCGATCGCCGGCTAGCGACGGGCCTTGCTCCGAGTTGCCGACAGCGCGCGGTCCCACAACAACTGCGTGCCCGCTTTGAGCGTTGCCGGTATCGGGGTATCGCGGGCAAGCGACGCGGTGGCGATCGCTTTGGTTTTCACGGATGCCTTGGACATGTGGCCGGAGTCGAACGGCGGCTGAGGGTCGTATTCGATCCCCAACTGGATGGCCTTCGCGCGCTCTTCGCCGCCGATCTGACCGGCCAGCCACAACGCCAGGTCGATGCCGGCCGACACCCCGGCGCTGCTGACGATGTTTCCTTCGTGCACCACCCGCTCGTCGCCGACGGCGTTGACGCCCAACGTTTTCAGCAAGCCCAGCACGCTCCAGTGCGAGGTGGCCCGCTTGCCGTCGAGCAAACCGGCGGCGGCCAGGATGAGCGAACCCGAGCACACCGACGTCGTCCAGGTCGCGGTCTGGTGCGCGGTCCGCACCCAGTCCAGCAGCTTCTCGTCGCGGGTGTGTTCGACGGTGCTCATCCCGCCCGGCACCAAAATCACGTCCGGTGAGGGTGTTTCGGCGAACGAGTGGGTGGCTCCGATGACCAGGACACTGGAGTCGGCGGTGATCGGGCCGGGCTCGTGCCAGACGAAGCGGACCTGCGCGTCGGGTAGCCGATGCAGAACTTCGTAGGGGCCGATGAAGTCCAGCGCGGTGAAACCTGGGTAGACGACGATCGCGATCTGAGTCATACGAATGTCTTCCTGTATTGGTCGGGAGAAATGCCAACGCGTCGAACGAAGTTGCGGCGCATGGTTTCTGCGGTACCGAAGCCGCAGCGGGCGGCGATGGCGACCACGGTGTCATCGGTCTGCTCGAGCTGGCGACGGGCCGCCTCGGTGCGGACCCGCTCGACGTAGGCGCCGGGCGCTTCGCCGACCTCGTCGGTGAAGACCCGGGTGAAATGCCGGGGGCTCATTGCGGCGAGGCGGGCCAGTTCGTCGATGGTGTGTCCGCCACCGGGTTCGGACTCGACGGCGTCCTGGACGGCGCGAATCGGCTCGCGTTTGGCGCGGGTCACCCAGACCGGCGCCGCGAACTGCGTCTGCCCGCCGGGCCGGCGCAGGTGCATCACCAAATGGCGGGCCACCGTCTGAGCCACCTCGGTCCCGTGATCCTCTTCGACCAACGCCAGCGCCAAATCGATTCCTGCGCAAACGCCTGCGGCGGTCCACACCGTCGGCGAACTCCGCACGAAGATGGGGTCGGGGTCGACCTCGATCGCCGGGAATTCGCGCGCCAACTCGTCGGCATGCGCCCAGTGCGTGGTGGCCCGGCATCCGTCGAGCAGGCCGGCCTGCGCCGCCAGGAAGGCTCCGGTGCATACGGTGACGACCCGGCGGGCCAGCGGCGCCGCGGCCACGATCCAGTCGACCAGTCGCGGGTCACGCTTGTCGGGACGGGTGCCCGGACCGCCCGGCAACACCAGGGTGTCGACGCGTTCCGGCGGGTTGGGCAGGGTGGCGGTGCCGAAGGTCAGCCCGGTCCCGGTGGCCACCGGTTGTCCGTCGAGGGACGCCAGCACCGGCTCGTAGCCGTCTCCGCCCCGGGCGGCCAGCGCCTTCGACGCTCCGGCGAACACATCGAACGGCCCGACCAGATCCAGCGCTTGCACGCCTTGAAAGCCGACGATCAGGACTTTTCGCTTCATAGGGCCAGTGTTGGCGATCAGACCCCATGTCGTCTACGCCATGCACCCCACAAATCAGGACAACAGCGGATAGCAGGCTTTGACCCGCTCGATCCACCACTGTCGCCGGTCCGGAGACGCGGCCAGCGCCTGCAGTCGCGCCGGGTCGGGTAAGACCGGCCCGACCGGCAGATAGCCGTCTTTCGCCTCGACGGGATCGGTGATGTCCTCGACGAACAGCCGGCCGGTGCCCAACCCGCAGGCATGGTTCACCGTAGGCAGCGCCGCCGCGGCGGACAGCCCAACGGCGATGCCCACCGCCGAGTCCAGCGCACTGGAGATTACGACGGGAATGTCGATCTGCGCGGCGATCGCGAGCAACGCCGAAATACCGCCCAGTGGAGCAACTTTCAACACGGCGATGTCGGCTGCGCCGGCGCGGACCACGGCCAGCGGATCGCCGGCCTTGCGGATGCTCTCGTCGGCGGCGACCGGCACGTCGATCAGTCTTCGCAACTGCGCGAGCTCGTCGACCGTGGCGCACGGCTGCTCGAGGTACTCCAGCGGGCCGAGGGCGCCGGCCGCGGTGACGGCCTCGGCGACAGTCCAGGCGCCGTTGGCGTCGGCCCGCACCGTGGGCACCAGCGCCCGAACCGCGTCGACCCGGGCGACGTCGTCGTCCAGGGTCTGTCCCGGTTCGGCAACCTTCACCTTGGCGGTACGTGCGCCGGGGAAGCGGGCCAAGATCTCGGGCACCTGCGCGGCGGGGACGGCCGGGACGGTGGCGTTGACATCAACACGGTTGCGCAGCGGCGCCGGGGGCGTGCGGTAGGCCGAGTCGAGTCCCGCAGCCAGCCAGTGCGCGGCCTCGGCGTCGCCGTATTCGAGGAACGCGCCGAATTCGCCCCACCCGACCGGCCCGTCGATGAGCACCACCTCGCGGGTGGTGATGCCGCGGAAGCGCACCCGCATCGGCAGCGAAACGACGTGCAAGCGGTCGAGAACGTCTGGGAGAGTTGGGGTCACGACGCGTAGACCTGGCGGCCGGCCAGGAACGTCGCGCGGACCTGGAGATCGGCGATGTCCGCGGGCGGCACCGCGCGCGGATCCGCCGACAGCACCACCAGGTCGGCATACTTTCCGACCTCCAGCGAGCCGGTGATGTCGTCGGAGAACAGCTGCCAGGCCGCGTCGATGGTCTGCGCCCGGATGGCCTGCTCGACGGTCAGGCACTCCTCGGGACCGAGCACCCGCCCACTGGGCGCGGTGCGTGTGACCGCGACGCTGATGTTGCGCAGCGGCTCCTCGGGCGTCACCGGCGGATCGTTGTGCAGCGAGATGCGCATACCGGTGGCGACCGCGGAACCTGCTGGCATCCAACGGGATCCACGTTCCTCGCCGAACAGCCCGTCGACGATGACGTCGCCCCAGTAGTGGATCTGGTCGACGAAGATGCTGCAGGTCACCCCCAGGTCGTGGGCGCGCTGCAACTGCTCGGGCCGGATAGCACCGACGTGTTCGAGGCGCAGCCGGTGGTCGTCGCGCGGGTTACGTTGCAGCGCTTGCTCATACACGTCGAGGATGGTGTCCACTCCGGCGTCGCCCTGCACATGACAGGCCATCGGCCAGCCCAGCGGGTAATAGGCATCGACGATCTCGGTGAGCTGTTCGGCGGTGTAGTTGGCGTGGCCGCAGGAACCCGGCGTCACGCCGATCGTCCGGGTGGCCGCGGTGTCGAGGTAGGGGAACGACAGTGCGATGTTGCCGATCCACGGAGAGCCGTCCACCCAGATCTTGATGCCGACCTGCCGCAGCATGTCGTCACCATCGCCGGGGGTGGCGTCGGTCTTCATCTGCGGGTTGGAGATCTCGTAGGTGCGCAGCCGTACCGGCAGCTTGCCGCGCAACACCTCGAGCATCGGTCGCAGCGACGGGTCGAACGCCATTTCCGAGCAGGTGGTCAGGCCGGCCCGGTTGA
>CBAAAS010000101.1:0-7921 GCA_964658855.1 uncultured Mycobacterium sp. | reverse complement strand
GAGGTCCGCATCGACCGCAAGGTCTCGTCGAGGGAAGACCTGGTCAAGCTCGGCCTCGCCGTGGGCGACTTCGTCGGGCTGATCACCAGCCCCGAGCTCGCCGCAGACGGCTTCATCGTCTCGCGTCATCTCGACGGAAAGGCCGGCGTCGCGGTTGCGCTCGCCCTGGCCCGGAACTTCTCCGAACAAAAAATCGTGCTGCCGCACCGCACCACGATCATGGTCACGATCACCGAGGAAGTCGGGCACGGAGCAAGTGACGGCCTGCCGTCCGATGTCGCCGAGCTCGTCTCGGTGGACAACGCGGTGTGCGCCCCGGGCCAGCACTCGATCGAGGATGGCGTCACGATCCCGATGGCCGATATGCACGGCCCGTTCGACTATCACCTAACCCGCAAGCTGTGCCGCCTCGCCGAGGAACACAAGATTCCCTATGCGCGAGATGTGTTCCGCTACTACCGATCTGACGCCGCCGCCGCTATCGAAGCCGGAGCGGGGACGCGCGCCGCGCTGGTCGGCTTCGGGCTGGACGGCAGCCATGGCTGGGAGCGCACGCACATCGAGTCGCTCGAAGCGACATACAACCTGCTGCACGCTTGGCTGCAGACGCCACTGACATTCGCGAAATGGGATGCGCAGCCGTCCGGCAAGCTCAGGGACTTCCCGTCGTCTGAGCAACCCGCCCCCTCCGAGCAATGGGTGCCGTTGGCCCGCGGCGAGCACGCCGACCCCGGCCACGTGTCGCCGGGCTCGCACTGGCCGCCGCCCGACGTGCCCTAGCCCTGCGCGGGCTGGCGATCGGCTGAGAACTCGTTACACGCCAACGCATCACGGCGCTCTTAACGTTCCGTCAAGCGAACGTTCATCAAGGGGTTGCGCCGGCGCTCCGGTCTGGATTATGACCGTGGTTTCCATAAGGATGACGTCATGCGAATTCGCGTGGCGCTTCTGTGCTCTGCCGTGTTGGTCGCGCTTGCCGCGCCGGCGCACGCCGACCCCTTGGACCCCGACGCAAGGTTCCTGCGCGGGCTCAACAACGCCGGAATCACCTACCACAGCCCGCCTGACGCCATGGCCACCGGTCATCGGGTGTGCGAATTGATGGACCAGGGAGCCCCGGAAGCTGATGTAATCAACGCCATGACGCAGCAGAACTCCGGGTTCAACGGCGACCTCGCGACGAAGTTCGCCAAAGTCGCGGAGGCCGTCTACTGCCCAGTGCACATCGGAGGAGCACCGACGCCGCCGGTGCCATGGTCTCCGCCAATAGATTTCCCGTGGTTCCCACTACCCGCGGCGCTGTAAGCCGGTGATCGTGTTCGCCAGCAGTGCGGTACGGCGCATCGCGCCGTCAGCCCTCGGCGCTTTGATGCTGCTTCTTGCCGGCTGCTCGCACCCGCCCGGCCCACAGGTGCCGAGGGCAGCCGCGGACCCGAACCCGCCGACCACCATGACAGTGGCAGCAGTGCCCAAGCTCCCCGACGGTGCGCAGCCCAGGCTCGCGCCGAATCCCTCGCAGGTGGCCGACGACCTTGTCGCCGACGACCACGCGTTGCGCGACCCGTCGACCGGGGAGGCTGCGCTCGAGGCGGCGGCGCATCGGCAGCAGGCTGCTTACCGCGCCATCGGGCTACATCCGGACTGGGATGCCACCACCCGACCGCGCATCCCCGCGGCGCTGCTCGACACCTACGATCGCAACGTCGACGCCCGGCGGGCACTCAACGCGATAACCCCCGCCCGGACGACCTTGCCCGCGTGGCGCATCGTGCCGCCCGCTCCAGCCGAGCAGTTACTGGGCTTCTATCACCAAGCGGAGGCAGAAACCGGTGTCGCGTGGAACTACCTGGCCGCGATCAACCTCGTCGAGACCCGGCTGGGCAGCATCGACGGTGTAAGCACGGCTGACGCGCAAGGCCCGATGCAGTTCCTACCGTCGACGTTCGCGGCTTACGGTCAGGGCAGCGACATCCACTCGCCACACGACAGCATCATCGCGGCGGGCCGCTACCTGGCCGCGAACAACTTCGTCAACGACCGCGATCACGCCATCTACCGGTACAACCACGCCAGCGAATACGTTCGCGCGGTAAACCAGTACGCGGCGCTGATCGGCGGCGACCCTGCGGCGTTCGCCGGGTATTACCGATGGGACGTCTACTGCCGCACGACCGCAGGAGATGTGCTGCTGCCCATCGGTTATGCCGCGGCGTCACCGATCCCGGCCGCGGACTACATCGCCAGCCACCCGCAATGAGCTAGACGCTCGCCCCGTCTTCGCTCAGGGCCTCGTCGGTGAGTGCTTCCAACTCCTTACCCTTTGTCTCGGGTCCGAGCAGGTAGCCGATCACCGTCAAGACCCAGAGACCTGCCAGTGCCAGGTACGGCGTCTGCAGTCCGTAGCGTGTGATTGCCCAGCCGATGACCGTCGGCGCGGCGATCGAAACGACCCGCCCGCCACCGACTGCGATGCCAAAGCCTGTGCCGCGCAGGACTGTTGGAAACAGCTCCGAGATGTAGGTGTCGCCGACTCCCCATAACCAGCCGAGCGTGGCGATCGCGACCGCCCCAAAAATCTGGTACTGACCGAGCGAGTCCGAGGTGGCGGCCAAGATGGTGGAGGTGACTTCGAGGACCGCCGCCAGAATCGCGGAGGGCCTTCGACCTACCCAGTCGGCCAACGCGGTTCCGAGGTAGGCAAAGACGGCCTGCAGCAGGAAGAACACCAATGCGTAGCGAATCGCCTCGATCGGTGTGGCATGGAAACGCTTCACGATGTAGGTGGTCAGAAACAGCGTCATGCCCCAGTAGCCGACCGCGTTGGCGGTGTAGATCAGCCAACCGGCCAGCAGTCGCCGCCGTACACCGGGCAGGCGCCACAGTCGGGGCTTCTCCGTCGTGCGGGCGCGGGCATCGACGTAGCGGTGCGACTCGGTGATACCGCGTCGGATAAGGAACAGAATGGTGGCAGGCACGATGGCGACGATGAACGCCGATTGCCAGCCGAACCGCGGCACCAGCACCAGCGCAACGGCTGCGGCCAGAACATAGCCCAGCGAAAACAGCGAAAAGATAACGCCGCCAACGCCGATCGCGCGGGTCTTGGCCGGCCAGACCTCGGCGGTGTAGGGCGCGCCGACGGCCAGTTCACCGGCGCCTCCGACACCGGTCAGAAATCGCAGTCCGGTGAAAGCGGCGACGTTGCTGGTGAGTCCGGCCAGGGATGTCGTCACGCCGTACAGCAGAATCGACGCGCCCAGCGTGGCTTTGCGTCCCCACCGGTCAGCCGCGATCCCGAATCCGATGGTGCCGATCGTGTAGCCGAGCAAGAAGATCGATCCGATGTAGCCGGCCTGAGCGTCGTTGATGTGCAACGTCCGCTTGATCTCGGGCAGCACCAAGCCGTAGATGTTCACCGCATACGAGTCGAAGCCGTAGCCGAGACCCGCCGTCACGGCGACGAAGAGCGCCTGTCTGAACGTGACGGGCGTCGCTCGGGAAACACGGGCCGGGATGCTGCCGACGCTCGACGTCACGCGTGCACGGTATGCGGCATGTTCAGCCCGGGAGAAGAGTCACGATCTTGGTGATCGGAAAAGCGAACGCCATGCCTCAAAGCGACTCTATGACCTCGTCAAAGGTGGTTCATAGCTTAGCTATCTAATGTTTCTGGGGTAACGACCACAAATTTTCACCGATATAAAACGAATGAGGTGTTCGTCATGACGCTGAAGAAAATTCTCGGTACGGGCGTAATCGCTGGCGCACTGAGCTTTTCGGCCATTGGACTGGCGGGGGCCGCTAGCGCCGCCCCGGCGCCGCAGCCCGGTCCGGGTGCCGCCGTTCAGCACGCGCAGCTGGTCCACTGGGGCGGCGGCCGCGGACCCGGTTGGGGTGGTCGCGGATTCCGCGGACCTGGTTGGGGTGGCGGCCCCGGCTTCCGTCCCGGTTTCGGTGGACCCGGACCGATCGGATGGGGCGGCCCGCAAGTTCCCCCGTGCCTGATCGGGCTGTGCATCTGATACCAGAAGACGACAACGCTGAAAACGACAGTCGCCGTGCCGAATACATCGGCACGGCGACTTCTGGCGGGGTAGTGTGCCGCCGTGCCCGTCTATGCGTTGAACCTTTTTGATGTTGCTGATCGCGCCGAGTATCTGGAATACGCCCGACGTTCTCCCGCCGCGGTATCCGCTCATGGTGGACGTGTGGTGGCGCTGGGGGAGTTCCAGGAGGCGATAGTCGGTGACATCGCGCCGCGCCAGGTGTTGATCCTCGTCGAGTGGGAGTCGAGGGAGGCGTTCGACTCATACTGCAACGATCCGCTGCTGGCGGATTTGCATCCACACCGCGAAGACGGTTCTTCGGGCTATATCTGGCACCTCTTTGACCGACTGGATGATCTCCGGCCGATCCTCAAACAGAGCGGCTAGCCCGGGTCAGCTTCCGGCGCTGAGGATTTTGATCGCGAAGATCAGGCTGTCGCCCTTCTGGATTCCAGCTTGGGGTTGACCTTCGGGGTACCCATCCGCCGAACTCATCGCGACGCCGACGGTGGAGCCGACTTTTTGTCCTACGAACGCCTTCTGAAAGCCCGGCACGACTCCATCGAGTGGGAACTGGGCCGGGGTACCGCGTTCGTAGGAGCTGTCGAACACCTTGCCGTCGCGTCCGTCGACGCCCATGTAGCAGACCGAGACGGTAGCCGTAGGCGCGACGACCGGGCCGTCTCCGGCGTGCAGCGTCTGCACCACGGTCTCAGTCACGCTGAACGGCTGCGTCACGGTGATCAGTGGCGCGGCCGTGTTCGTCGAACCCGTAACCGCGACGCTGCCGGTTGCCCCGCTCAGCGTCCACTCCGGCGTGCCGCCGCTGCCGGGCGCCTGGGTGGGGCAGCCACTGTCTGCCGTGGCAGGCGGTGACTCGGCTGCGGTCATCGCCGGCGCGGCCGGAAGAGACGTCGAGCTTGGCGACGAGGCCGGCTTCTCGGAGCTGCAGGCGGCAACCGTCAAGACGGCCGATGCGGCACACGCCGCGAACCCAATCGAGGAACACGTACGGGAGAAATTCACGATCGTCACGTTACATCTGAGCTGGTGATCGGCGGCGCCGGAGGGCCGCCCATGCCCCTGTGCACCACAATGCCCACACCACGAGCAGCGGCTGAAATAGCAGGCGGCTTCCGCGGGAGAGGTCCGAATTGAGGCCGAACGCATCTGCGTGCGTAACGAATTGAGAGATGTTCCCGGGAAAGATCAATACAAAGAAGAGAGCGACAACGCATCCGACCGGCACTCGCCACCGCGTCAGTACCACTAAGCCGACCGCGAGCAGGATCTCGGCAATGCCTGACGCCGTAATGACGAAGTCTGCGTTCAGCGGAATCCAGGGCGGCACTTGAGCGTGGAAGGCCTTCCGGGCGAAGCAGAGATGGCTGACCCCGGTGTAGCCGAGGAAGGCACCGAGAACCAGACGTGCGATATTTCGCGTAGGGGAGGACGCACGTTGATCTGGGACGGGTTGGCTCATCCGCACAGTTTCTCTCGTTTTCCCGGATTTCAGGGCGTCCGGGTATCGGGGATTGCTGACGGTTGCCAGGACATGCACAGGTGAGGGCGGCGCGCCTTACGGTGGGCTGCTCTCCGGATTCGGGCATGATGACGAACCGAGGGCATCCCTATCGGTCTAGATCTCCGCGCTTGCGGCTGGGCTCTGAGCCCGCCGATCGCACATTCGTCACCTCAGGAGAGGCAGATCATGTCAACGTCAACACTGGGTCGGTCATCGTCCGCCCAGAGTGAGTCCACGCCGGCCGGCGCACCGCGCCTGCCCAGCGTGGCGAGGCTGAGTTCGCTTGCGCTGCTTGTTATTACGCTCACTGTTCTGAGCATCTCGCTGTATTGGATGGAGCACCACAAAGCCCGCCACGCTCTCGTTCTGGGCGAGACGACCAATCCGGACCACGTGACCGTCACCGTCCTGATCCAGAATGTCGACCCGTCGACGGCGCGCATCAGCGCTCAGGTGGAGCTCAAAGGGGCGGGGTCACTGGTCGACGAGCGCACCCACGATCTCAAAGAGGACGCGACGCTCATCAGCAACGCGGTTACCAACCCCACTGTGATAGCCAAAGCCAACGAGCGCCCGGAATTCGTCTCGGTGCAGTTCGCGCTGCGTGACGGAATCATCACCGACTACCCGCTCGACAGCTATACGACGAATTTCCATTTCCGTGTACTGATGGGCACCGGCGCGAATCAGCACTCGGTCCCGGTCCGGGCCGTGTTCGACAACATCGACGCGTTCTTCAAAGTGGTTCCGCACCAAGAAGAATCCATCGAGGTCCACCACGATGGCGGAGCAGCCAAGACCATCGCCACACCCCAATCACTTTTTGCCGCAACGGCGACCGTCGAACGCTCGACGAGCACGGTCATGTTTGCCGTGTTCATCATGGTGTTCATGTGGTGCCTCACCATCGCTGCGCTCATTGCGGCGTGGTACGTAGCCAGCGGCAGACTCGGGTTGTTCTGGTCCGCGCTGGGCTTCCTCGGAACATTGCTGTTCGCCCTGATCCCATTGCGGAACGCGGTACCAGGCGACCCACCAATC
The DNA here is from genome assembly GCA_964658855.1 of uncultured Mycobacterium sp. Taxonomy (GTDB): domain Bacteria; phylum Actinomycetota; class Actinomycetes; order Mycobacteriales; family Mycobacteriaceae; genus Mycobacterium. The sequence goes on along the minus strand of CBAAAS010000101.1, from coordinate 1,309 downwards.
GGGTCACTCATCGATTTCGCAGCCTTCTTCATCGCCGAGGGCGTCGTCTCGATCTCGATGATCGTGACCGTTCTGCACGGCTACCACATCGAGATCTCCAACAAGAAGCAGAAAGCGGTACCCGACGACGACTGATCACCGTCGGCGAAAATCAGATGTTTCGAACGCGTGTGCGAAGGCTATTCCGACCCCGGAGGTGATCGCACATGAGCGAGAACACGCAGCAGGCGCCGAACGAAACGGCGGAGAAAGATCCAGCAGATTGGGTCACCGGCGACGAGCCCATGACAGGACCGCAGCGGAGCTATCTGCACACACTGGGGCAGGAAGCAGGTAGTGACATTCCCGATGACCTGAACAAGGCTCAGGCATCCAAGCTCATCGAAGAACTTCAGCAGAGCACGGGCCGCGGAGCGGACTGAACCGTGAGCGAACGGGCGACCACCGAGGACGGGCACTACGTCGTCATCAACGGTCGTCGGTGGCGTGCTACCGACCCCGCCATTCCTGAGGACCGTCGCGACGAGCTCGTGCACATACTGATGGCGTGGCGGCGAGAAGTGCGCGGTACCAAGGGAACACCGCAGGAGTCGGATGCCCGAGCGGGTGTGCAGTCTGCGAAAGTTGCTTTGGGGGAGCGTGGCTCACCGCCGTGGTGGGAGCAGACCGATGAGCAACGCCGAAATCGGTGGGAGTCTCAAGTACCAGAGCCGAAATAGCAGCGAGACCGAGGCGTCGGCTCAGACGTTTGCAAGTACCGATCCCGCGCCCCGCGCCGTAGGGTCGTAACAATGGCCCTGAAAACCGACATCCGAGGCATGGTGTGGCCCTATCCCGACCCATTCGTTGTTGGGCGGGAGGATATCCGCGTCTTCGCCCAGGCCGTGAAGGCGACCGATCCCGCCACCCTTGATGACAAGGCTGCTGGGGAGTTGGGCTACTCGGCCGTTGTTGCGTCGCCCACGTTCCCGGCGGTATTCGCCGCGCTGATCCAACGGCATTTCTTGGGCAACGTCGACCTTGGCATGGACCAGATTCAGATGATTCAAGTGGAGCAACGCTTTCGCTATCACCGGCCAATCGTCGCCGGCGATGTGCTGCGCGGAACGATGTATGTGGAGTCTGTCGACGAGCGCTTCGGCGCCGACATCGTCACGACCCGAAGTGTCTGCACCGACCAGTACGGCGACGTGGTCCTCGAAGCGTCGACAACGATGATGGGTCGCCACGAGGACATGTCCGAGTATCTGACGTGGGATCCAGAGAGCGCCCGACACATGCGTACGCCGGGCTGGCAGGGTCCGGACTC
>CBAAAS010000100.1:0-7951 GCA_964658855.1 uncultured Mycobacterium sp. | reverse complement strand
GATGACGCAGGAGGCAGCATGGCCCAGGAGCAGACCAAGCGCGGTGGTGGCGGCGGCGATGACGACGACCCCACGACCAGCACGGCCGCGGGCCAGGAGCGTCGCGAAAAGCTGACTGAGGAAACCGACGACCTGCTCGACGAGATCGATGATGTTCTGGAAGAGAACGCTGAAGACTTCGTCCGTGCATACGTCCAAAAGGGCGGCCAGTGACCTGGCCTTTCCACAATCGCCCGGCCAGCAACTCGGCACTTCCCGGAATCGCCACCGGCGGACTTTCGTCCTTCACTGATCATCTGCGCCATACGGCGCCGGAGTTGCTGCCTGCGCGCATGACTAACCCCGACGTCATCACGCCGACGTCTTCGCTGCCACACGGCACCACGATCGTCGCGCTGAAATACCCGGGCGGGGTCCTGCTCGCCGGCGATCGACGCTCGACGCAGGGCAACATGATCGCCGGGCGGGACGTGCAGAAGGTCTACATCACCGACGACTACACCGCGACCGGGATCGCCGGCACCGCCGCGATCGCGGTCGAATTCGCCCGCCTCTACGCCGTCGAACTCGAACACTACGAGAAGCTGGAAGGCGTGCCGCTCACCTTCGCGGGCAAGGTGAACCGGCTGGCGATCATGGTGCGCGGAAACCTCGGCGCCGCGATGCAGGGTCTGGTGGCGCTGCCGCTGCTGGCCGGATTCGATCTCGGCGACCCGGATTCGGAGAAGGCGGGCCGCATCGTCTCGTTCGACGCTGCCGGCGGCTGGAACCTCGAGGAAGAGGGCTACCAGTCGGTTGGCTCGGGCTCGATCTTTGCCAAGTCATCGATCAAGAAGCTGTATTCGCAAGTGCGGGATGCAGATTCGGCGCTACGAGTTGCCGTCGAAGCCCTTTACGACGCCGCCGATGACGATTCCGCCACCGGCGGTCCGGACCTCGTCCGCGGGATCTTCCCGACCGCCGTCACCATCGGCGTCGACGGAGCAATCCATGTCGGCGAGCAGCGCATCGCCGAGCTGGCCCGCGAGGTCATCCAAACGCGTTCGCGCACGGATACTTTCGGACCTGATGCCGATCGCGCGGGAAGTGATTCATGAGTTTTCCGTACTTCATCTCGCCAGAGCAGGCGATGCGCGAGCGCAGCGAGCTCGCACGCAAGGGCATCGGACGTGCCCGCAGCGTGGTGGCACTGGTCTACTCCGGCGGCGTGCTGTTCGTTGCCGAAAACCCTTCGCGCTCATTGCAGAAGATCAGTGAGCTCTACGACCGCGTCGGCTTCGCCGCCGCCGGAAAGTTCAACGAGTTCGACAATCTTCGCCGCGGCGGCATTCAATTCGCGGACACCCGCGGGTATGCCTACGACCGTCGTGACGTGACCGGCCGGCAGTTGGCCAACGTGTACGCGCAGACGCTGGGCACCATCTTCACCGAACAGGCCAAGCCCTACGAGGTCGAGCTCTGCGTGTCTGAAGTCGCTCACTACGGCGAGACCAAACCGCCTGAGCTCTACCGGATCACGTATGACGGGTCGATCGCCGACGAGGCGCAGTTCGTGGTGATGGGGGGGACGATCGAGCCGATCGCTACCGCACTCAAGGACTCCTACGCCGAGAATGCGGATCTTGCCGATGCGGTGCACATCGCCGTCAACGCCTTGAAGGCCGGTGCCGCCAACGGCAGCGACGATGACACGTTGAGCGTCTCGACGCTGGAGGTTGCCATTCTCGACACCAGCCGGCCGCGGCGGGCGTTTCGTCGGATCACCGGTGCCGCGCTGGAACATCTGCTGCCCGAACGCGATGCTTCCGAGTCGTCGGACGACTCGGCGGAGGAATCGTCGAAATAGGCTCTGTGCGATGCTGATCGGCTTGCTGCTCGCGCTGGGATGTTCGGTGTGTTACGGCACCGCGACGGTGCTGCAGGCCGCGGCCACCCGCTCGGTGAACTCCGGCGACAGTGATTCCGGAGTCGACCCCGCTCTGTTACTGCGGGCGCTACGGCAATGGCGCTACCTGGTGGGTATCGCGCTGGACGGCCTGGGGTTCGTGTTGCAGGTTGCCGCGCTTCGGCTGGTGCCGATTTATGTCGTCGCCGCTGCGATCGCTGCGTCGCTCGCCGTCACCGCGATCGTGGCCGCATGGGTGTTGTCCACGCGGCTGTCGGCGATGGAGTGGGCCGCCGTGGCAGTGGTGTGCGCCAGCCTGGCGATGCTCGGCGTCGCCGCAGGGCCGGAGGGCACTGGCCACGGCCCGCCCGGGCTGGGCTGGGCGCTGCTCGTGATCGCCGCCGGTGCGGCCGCGGGGCACTTGAGCGACCGGACCCGTGCGCTCGTGTTGGGGTTCGGGGCAGGTGCGGGCTTCGGAGTCGACGAGATCGCCGTTCGGCTGATCGATTCGATCGACCTGACCCAGGCTTCGTTCTATACCAACCCAGCTGTCTATGCCCTGGTAGCCGGCGGTGCCGCCGGCTTCATGCTGCTCACCTCCGCGTTGAGCCGCGGTTCGGTGACCACGGCCGTCGCCGGGATGGTGGTCGGCGAAACGGTCGGCCCGGCCCTGGTCGGAGTGGCGTGGTTGGGCGATCGCACCCGTCCTGGCCTGGGCTGGATGGTGGAGGCCGGGTTCGCGGTCGCCGTCATCGCGGCACTCGCGCTCAGCCGGTTCGGCGAGGCGCCCGAGGCTACCGAGTCCTGACGAGTGCCGGTGCGCTTGCATCTCAGGTTTCCGCGCGGTGGGTGGCTCAGGTTTTCGAGGGCTTCGATGTCGCTCGCCACCAGGCCGCGATGTAGAGCAGCATCGAGACCACCAACGCGACCAGCACCCATAAAACGATGGTGAGATCGATCCAGCTTCCGAATGCTGGCGATCCTGGGAGTGCGTTTCTCAGCGGTACCACAGCAAACAGCATCGCCGCATACCAGGTTGTCATCGGCGACTGAAACCTCCGTGGGTCGCGGGCCGTCTGAACCGCAACAAATAAGCCAACTGCTGCGATCGCGATGAAGATGGCGAGGATGACGATCGCGAAGATCATCGTGCTCGCTGATCGCTGCAATTGGACCACGTAGGGCGACAACGGATTGGCGTTATTCACCCGACCCACCATGACTTTCCAGCCAGCCAGCCGATCGGCGAACGTCACGTTCACGCGTTCCGGCGTTTGCGCCGCACCCGTGAACAGGGTGACGGTGATCGGCCCGGTGTAGTAGCTGTCGAACGGCCAGCGTTCGACGTCGCGCGCCAAGGTCAGCGGAACAGGAAAAACACCCGGCAACATGCCCTTGGAATATGTGCGCCTAGTCGGCGTCGTCACGGAAGTGACTGCCACAGTGAGGTCCTGCTTGAGACCGTCGGTCTCCGGATCCACCAACCCAGGTCCGGGCTTGATGACGAGGTCGCCGACGAGCTCGTTGTAGGTGTTGGCGATACTGACCACATTCAGCGTCACAGTTGTGCCGCTGCCGGTGGGCGTGCCAAGAGCTGGAAGGCGTTGGGACTCAGCGCTATCGAAGTACAGCACGACGATCGTCATGATCATTACGCAGGCGACAACTAACGGCGCGATGGCGGCGAGTCGCATGCGCGGTTTCCACCGGCGACCGCGAGCCTTGAGTTCCGGGCGATCACGCGCCCGCAACTGTTCAGGCTGCGTCGCTGTTGCGACATGCTCTTCGTCGCTGGTTACGCCGGTGCTCAACTGAACCTCCGGTCGAAAAGAAGGGTCGCGTATGTGAGGTAACGATGGTTCTTACGCCGGGATTCTTGATCGGCCAACGTAATTGCCTCTACAGCAGACCCCACCGCTAACCCACCAGCTCGACTTCTTCGCGTGACGTGTCAAGACGCTCGCGCTTCGCGCGGTTGTTGATCGCGGTGTACAGCGGGGCCGTCACCGCAGTGGTCACGATGGCAATCGCGCACAACATCGCAAACGCGTACGGACCGATCAAGTGGGCTTGGAGACCGACTGATGCAATGGCGAGTTCGGTCACGCCGCGGCAGTTCAGCAAGACGCCAAGTCCCGCCGAGGTCGAAGTTGGCCAGCGTTGCATCCTGCCTGCCACGAGACCGACCGCGAATTTCGAGAGTGAAGCCGCGATGGTCAGGGTCAGCAGGCACGCCAGACCACTCCATCGACAAAGATCTCCGAGAACCTGCAGCGGCACAGACAGCGCGCTCGAAACAAAGAACGCAGGAATGAGCATGTCGGCAACTGTGGCTATGGCCCGCTGCGATGCCTCACTGGCCAGCCCCGCAGGGAAGAACAGACCGGCAAGCACGGCACCGAGCGCAGGGTGCAGGCCGAACACCTGCGTTGCCGCCGCACCGAGCAGCACGTAAGCGAACACCGCCACCACGAACGGAGCGGCACTCAGCTGGGAAACGTGCGACCACCTTCGGAACAGCCCAGGCAGCACGAACATCACCGTGAACAGCAACAGCGCACCGGCGCACAGGGCGGGCACCGAGACGGCGCTCAAGTCGGTGGTCAGCAGGATCAACACGGTCACCAGCGCCCAGGCCGCCGCATCAGTAGCGACCGCGATGCGCAGCGCGACCCCCGGGATAGGTGTCGGGACCCCAAGATCCTTGATGATCAGCACGAGGACCGGGACGGCGGTGACGCTCAGCGCGACCCCGACGAACAACCACACATGGAGCGGATTGTGGTCCGGGCCGACCATCTGGTGCGCGAAGGGGAAAGCTGCAGCTGCGCAGACGACGACCGGAATCAGCACGCAGGGCAGCAGGTGCCAGAGCGGCGACCGCTCGGTTTGTTGTTTGTTGTAGCTACGCAGCTCGATTCCAACCAGGAACAGCAGTAACAACAGGCCGGCTTGCCCCACGTCGTCGATGAGTGATTTCGAGGTCGGCGAAAGTAGGACCGACTTCATGGAATGGGGCAGGACGGCCAGAATTGTGCCGAGCAGCAGGCCGAAAGCGATAACTCCGACAACCGCGGGCTGCTTGATCCGTCGAAACAAAGCTCCGACAAGCACCGAGCCGAGCAAGACGACGGCGAGCATGATCAGTGCCTGTAGGACAGTGCCGAGTGGCATCGTTGTGCCCCTATCTGAGATCCAAGTTCACGGAGGTATGCGTGTGAGTTCGCTATTCCTCACGCAGATAAGCGATTTGGCTTCCCAGACCACCGTTGGCGTAGCTGCCGCGCTGCAGCTTTTCTAGCGAGTCGCCTCTTGTATAGCGACTGGCGCACCACCGTGCAACGGCACCGGGGCCGGGGCCCGTCTCATTGATGTGTTCTTTACGCACGGTGGGCTAGACCAGAACGTTTTCTTTACGGCTGGCTGGCCGCAACGGTATTCGTCGAGGTCAAAGCGGCGATGTGCGACATACCTCCTCGGTGGATCTACCGCCGACCGCGAGACCATCGGGCGCAGCTCAGCAGCGCGTTCAGCTGGTTGAAGTATCAAAGTGGCTGATATATCGAGGATTTCGTTCGGATGGCCGATGGAATTCGAGAATTCAGTCCGGGTCAAGCGGTAGCTGCCGCGGATGCTTCCCGCCGCCTTCGAGTGGTTGTGCTGGGGGAAAATTGGCGGAAAACTTTTGCCTAACAACGTTTCCCGATGGATCCGGTGGCGCCATAAGGCGGCCGCTCGCGCCGCAGGGCCTGTGCGCCAAAGCGATTCCGCAAGAGTTCGTCCAGCTCACCGAATTCGCGGCGGCCGTCGAGTTGTCGGTACCACGAGTTCGCGGGTGAAGATGAACGAATCGAGACGTTTCGGGGCAGGCTCGGGCCGCTCATTCAGCCGGGACGGTGTGGCTCCGTCGACCGCGCGGCCGTTGAGGTGCGCTCGAGAAGCCTTGATGACGAGCGCGCCAGCGGTGGTGCGGCCTGTTCTCGTCGCACTGGTCTGGGTCGCGCGGCGGACATGCGGTGGTTGGACCCGCGCGCTCATCGGAGCTGCCTGCGACCCATCGGCGGGGGCTCCACACCAGTTCCGCCTTCAGCAAGTACGCTCGAATTGTGCAGCGGAGAATCATGGGCATCGAGACCGAATTCGGTGTCACCTGCACTTTCCACGGCCATCGTCGGCTCTCACCCGACGAAGTGGCCCGCTACCTGTTCCGACGGGTCGTCTCGTGGGGCCGCAGCTCCAATGTTTTCCTGCGCAACGGGGCCCGGCTGTACTTGGACGTGGGCAGTCACCCCGAGTACGCCACCGCCGAGTGCGACAGCCTGACACAGCTGGTCACCCATGACCGCGCGGGCGAACGCGTGCTCGAAGACCTGCTGATCGACGCCGAGCAGCGGCTGGCTGACGAGGGCATCGGCGGGGACATCTACCTGTTCAAGAACAACACCGACTCAGCGGGCAACTCCTACGGTTGCCACGAGAACTACCTGATCGTGCGCGCCGGTGAATTCTCCCGGATCTCCGACGTGCTGCTGCCGTTTCTGGTCACCCGCCAGCTCATCTGCGGCGCCGGCAAGGTGCTGCAAACCCCGAAGGCCGCCACTTTCTGCCTGTCGCAGCGTGCCGAGCACATCTGGGAGGGTGTCTCCAGCGCAACGACCCGATCACGCCCCATTATCAATACCCGCGACGAGCCGCACGCAGACGCCGAGAAGTACCGGCGCCTGCACGTCATCGTCGGCGACTCCAACATGTGCGAATCCACGACCATGCTCAAGGTGGGTTCCGCGTCACTGGTGCTGGAGATGATCGAGGCCGGCGTGGCATTCCGGGACTTCTCCCTGGACAACCCGATCCGCGCCATCCGCGAGGTCAGCCACGACACCAGTGGCCGCCGCCCGGTGCGCTTAGCCGGTGGACGTCAGGCCAGTGCACTGGACATCCAGCGGGAGTATTACGCCCGCGCGGTCGAGCACCTGCAGACGCGCGAGCCGAATGCACAGATCGAGCAGGTCGTCGATCTGTGGGGTCGCCAGCTCGACGCGGTGGAAAGTCAGGACTTCGCGAAGGTCGACACCGAAATCGACTGGGTGATCAAGCGCAAATTGTTCCAGCGCTACCAGGACCGCTACGACATGGAGCTGTCCGACGCGAAGATCGCCCAGCTTGACCTGGCGTACCACGACATCAAACGTGGCCGCGGCGTCTTCGATCTACTGCAGCGCAAGGGGCTGGCGGCGCGAATCACCACCGACGAGGAGATCGACGCGGCCGTCGACCAACCGCCCCAGACCACGCGGGCACGGCTGCGGGGCGAGTTCATCAGCGCCGCCCAGGCGGCCGGACGCGACTTCACCGTCGATTGGGTGCACCTCAAGCTCAACGATCAGGCTCAGCGCACGGTGTTGTGCAAGGATCCGTTCCGATCGGTCGACGAGCGGGTCAAAAGGCTGATCGCCAGCATGTAGCCACGCGGTCGTTGTGAACCGCGTTGCAGTAGAACATCTTTCAGGTCTCTACCCTGGTGCGATCAGCGGCGGGAACAGTTACTTCTCGACAATGTCTTTGGCGTTGGTCGCCACGGCGGACCCGGACCGGCTTTACCGCACCTTTAAGCTGCAGGGGTGGCGGTATCCAAAGTCGAACGATTGATGAACCTCGTCATCGCATTGCTGTCCACCCGCAGTTACATCACCGCGGAGAAGATCCGGGCCAGCGTGGCCGGGTACGCCGATAGCGCCAGCGACGAAGCATTTTCGCGAATGTTCGAGCGCGACAAGAACGAACTGCGCGATCTGGGCATCCCGCTGGAAACCGGTCGGGTGTCGTCCTACGACCCGGTGGAGGGCTACCGGATCAACCGCGACACGTACGCCCTGCCCGCTGTCGAGCTGACTGGCGACGAGGCCGCCGCGGTCGCAGTGGCGACCCAGCTGTGGGAGTCGCCCGAGCTGATCACCGCCACCCAGGGCGCACTGCTCAAGCTGCGGGCCGCCGGCGTCGACGTCGACCCAGACGCGCCGGTCGCCATCGCGTCGCCGGCCGGCAGCGTCGGACTGCGCGGATCCG
>CBAAAS010000099.1:0-7975 GCA_964658855.1 uncultured Mycobacterium sp. | reverse complement strand
TCCGGGCAGGGCACGGTCTTCACCTACACGGTCAACCACCACGCGTTCAACCCGGAAATCGCGACGCCGTACGTCATCGCGCTGGTCGAGCTCGACGAGCAGGGCGGGCTGAAGATCGCGGCCAATATCGTTGACTGTGAGCCTGATTCAGTGACCTGCGGCATGCGCGTCGAGGCCTTGCCGGAGCCAGGCCCGGGCGGCGCGGCACGCTTTGCGCCCGCTGGTTGATCAGCGCTTGCGCGCGGTGACCAGCAGGTACTCCCACTGCATCGTCGACGACCCAGCCAGATAGCGGTCGCCCAGTTCCGCCAATTCGACGTCCAGCGCGGCGACCCGTTCCGGCGCCTCGCCGATGCCGCGGTACGCCGAGATTGTCGGCCCGTAGTAGGTCTTGAAAAAGTCGCGAAACGCCGCCCCGTCGACGAACCGGTCCACTCCCAGCGTCCGACGTTCCGTGCGGAAGTCGGTAATGCCATCGCCCAGCAGAGCCTGCACGTAGTCGGCATCGCCCCATTTGGGTGGCGGCTGCACGCCGGGCGGCGGTGCCGGCACGTACGACTTCATCGTCGCGAACATCTGGCCGATAAAGCCTTCCGGTGTCCAGCTGATCAGCCCGATCGTCCCGCCGGGCCGACAGACCCGGACCAACTCGCCGGCCGCGCGCTCATGGTGCGGGGCGAACATCACCCCGACGCAGGACAGCACCGCATCGAACTCGGCGACGCCGAACGGCAGCGCTTCGGCATTGGCTTCACACCACCGCACGTCCACATCTCGGGCAAGCGCTGCACCGCGCTCCAGCAGCTCCGGAACCAGGTCGCTGGCAGTCACATTCGCACCGATGAGCGCGGCGGGAATCGCCACGTTGCCCGAACCGGCGGCGACGTCGAGCACCCGATCACCCGCGCGGATCTCACTTGCCTGCACGAGTACCGGGCCCAGGGGTGACACCAGTTCGGTTGCCACGGTTGCGTAGTCACCCGAGGCCCACAGCGCGCGGTGCCTGCTTTCCAGTCCGCGATCGATGGTCATGGCGTTGTCGTCAATTTTTGTGGTCATGCCGCAATCGTCGTGCGCGCCGGCACGGTGTCTCCAGTGTCAGATCTGAACCCACCGTGGTTCACGATCTGTACTAGTCAATTCCGCTGCCAGGCGGTGTACTGGATAAATGTCGACGTATGGCCAGTTCTGCCCGATCGCCAAGGCGATGGAGTTGCTCGACGAACGATGGACCCTGCTCGTAGTAAGTGAGTTGCTGCGAGGCAGCGCACATTTCAACGACCTACGGCGTGGGCTTCCGCGGATGTCGCCGGCGCTGCTGTCCAAACGACTCAAGTCGCTGACCCGTGCAGGTGTCGTCGATCGGGTCGAGACCGACGGTCGCTCCTCCTACACGCTGACGCCGTGCGGGCAGGAGCTCGCCGGAGTCGTGGGCGCGCTCGGCGCGTGGGGAATTCGGTGGATTGGCGAGCTCGGCGATGCCGACCTGGATCCGCACCTGCTGATGTGGGATATCCGCCGCACGATTTCTGTCGAGGCCTGGCCACGAGCACGAACAGCGTTGGCGTTCAACCTGATCGACGTGGACCGCAAGGCCGCCCGCTGGTGGTTGGTGGTGTCCGAGGGGGTGCCCGACGTGTGCGATTTCGACCCCGGCTACGAGGTGGCCGCCACCATCGAGGGAAGCCTGCTCACCCTGACTCAGATCTGGCGCGGCGACGTCTCGTGGTCGCGGGCGATGCTCGACGGCAGCGTCGCCATCCACGGAGCGACCGATGCCCGCCGGGCCGTACCGAACTGGCTGGGCCAGTCGCTCGCCGCCGCGGTCCCCCGGCCGGCCTGAGCGCTAGTTGATCAGGGGGTCGCGCGGCATCCCGAGGATCCGCTCGGCGATCTGATTGCGGGTGACCTCAGAGGTGCCACCGGCGATCGCCATGGCTCGGGCGCTCATCACCAATCGGCCCGCCAGCGCGCCGGCGCCGTCGTGCAATGCGGTCTCGGGTCCGGCCAGCGCGGCGGTGATCGCGCCGCCCTCGACCATGTGGTCGGACAGTTTCAGCTTGGTGACGTTGCCTTCCGGACCCGGGCCCGCCCCCTCGACGCTGCGAGCTATGCGGCGCAGGTTCAGCAGCCGCAGCACATTCTCTTCGGCCAGGTAACGGCCAACCCGAGTTCGCCCGCCCGCCAACAGGTCCGGCTGATTCTTGACCTGGTCAACCAGTTGCGTCGCCAGACCCGCGTAGAAGGATCCGCTGCCGCCGATGCTGACCCGCTCGTTGCCCAGCGTCGCCCTCGCCACCGTCCAGCCGGTGTTGGGTTCGCCGACCACGTCTTCGTCGGGTACGAACAGGTCGTTGAAGAACACCTCGTTGAAGTCCGACCCGCCGGTGATCTGACGCAGCGGGCGCACCTCGACCTCGGGAGCGTTCATGTCCACGATCACCGTGGTGATGCCGGCATGCTTGGGCGCTTCCGGGTCGGTGCGCACGGTAGCCAGGCCGCGCGCACAGTAGTGCGCCCCGCTGGTCCACACCTTCTGGCCGTTGATCTTCCAGCCACCGTCCACCCGGGTGGCCTTCGTTCGGATCGAGGCCGCGTCCGAGCCGGCCTCGGGTTCCGAGAAGAGCTGGCACCAGATCTCGTCTTTGCGTAACGCCTTCTCGACGAATCGCTCGATCTGCCAAGGTGTTCCGTGTTGGACCAGCGTCAAGATCACCCAGGCGGTGATGCCGTAGTCAGTGCGCTTGATGCCCGCGGCACGGAACTCCTCCTCGATCACCAACTGCTCCACCGCATCTGCGGCCAGTCCCCACGGCTTGGGCCAGTGCGGCATCACGTAGCCGGTCTCGATCAGCTTGTCCCGCTGCGGCTGCTTGTCCAGCGCGGCGAGTTCGGCGACGTCCGCATGAATCCGGGCCCGCATCTCCTCGGCCTCGGGCGGCAGGTCCAGGCTGTTGTCCCGGGCCACACCGGCGGCGGTGCGCTCGAACACGTCGTCTGCGGGCGCGTCACCACCGAAAAGTGCCGTCGTGACCAGCGCGCGGCGCAGGTGCAGATGCGCATCGTGTTCCCAGGTGAAACCGATACCGCCGTGCACCTGAATGTTCAGTTCCGCGTTGCGCGCGTAGGCCGGAAAGGCCAGTGCCGCAGCCGAAGCAGCGGCAAGCCGGAATTGGTCCTCGTCTTCGGATTCCGCACGCGAGGCGTCCCACACCGCGGCGATGCCCGACTCGGTGGCAACCAACATGTTCGCGCAGTGGTGCTTGATCGCCTGGAAGGTGGCGATGGTTCGGCCGAATTGCTGGCGCACCTTCGCGTAGTCGACAGCCGATTCGACACAGTCGGCGGAGCCGCCGACCGCTTCGGCGGCCAGTAGCGTCCGGGCGCGTGCCAGCGCCGAATCGTGCGCCCCCGTCAGAATGTCATCGTCGGTGACGCTGACCTTTTCCAACCGGACCCGTCCGGAGCGGCGGGTCGGATCCAGGTTCTCCGGCACCTCCACCGTGACGCCGGACCGACCGCGGTCCAACAGCAGTAAGTCGTCACCGGCCGCGATCAGCAGCAGGTCGGCGAGTCCGGCGCCCAGCACGATGCCGGCGTCACCGTCGGCCACGCCGTTACTGTGGCTGACGTTGCCGCCCAGACCGATTCCCGCCGTGACCGTTCCATCGATGAGCCCGGGCAGCAGTCGTGACTTCTGTTCGGCGGAGCCGTCTGTGGCGATGACCGCCGAGGCGATGACGGTCGGCACGAAAGGCCCCGGCGCCACCGCACGTCCGAGTTCGTCGATGACGACCACGAGTTCGGGCAGCCCGTAGCCCGAGCCGCCGTGCTCCTCGTCGATGTGCAGGCCCAGCCAGCCGAGCTCGGCGAGGCCCTGCCAGAACGGTGGCCTGGCTTCCTCGGGCGCATCCAGCAGCGAACGCGCGGCCGAGCGGGCCTTCTGCGAGGTGAGAAACCCGCGGGTGACCTCGGCGAGTTCGCGATGGTCGTCGGTCAGTGCGATACCCATTGCAGGGCCTTCCTCTTGGACGCCATTGGCCGGTCGGAAAGAGTGTACTTAAATGGGCTCGCCTCCCAACCGGCTGGTCGGTCGGGCGGCGACGCCCTCGAAGTAGAAGTCAGGGCTGCGATCTGTCCCGGACCACGACCATGACGTCGGGCTCGCGCAGAAACGTCACTTGGGCGCGAAGCGCTGGCCGGCATCTAGACGCAGGCACTGACCGTTCAGCATGGGGTTATCCACGATCGCCGCGACCAGCTTGGCGTACTCCTCCGGGCGGCCCAGACGCTTCGGGAACGCGGCGTCCTTGGTCAACGCGGTGGCGAATTCGTCGGGAATGCCTTTGGTGATCCCCGTTGCGAACAAACTTGGTGCGATCGCCAGCACCCGGATACCGAGCGAGCCGAGATCGCGCGCCATAGTCAGACACATACCGGCGATGCCGGCTTTGGCTGCGGTGTAGGCCACCTGACCGATCTGGCCTTCGAACGCCGCGATCGAGGCGGTGTTGATGATGACGCCGCGCTCGTCGTCTTCCGGTTCGTTCTGGCTCATGTAGCTGGCCGCCAGCCTGCTGATGTTGAAGGTGGCGACGAGGTTGAGATTGATGGTCGACTGGAAAGACTCGAGGTCGTGCGGGCCCGTTTTCGACAGGGTCCGTTTCGCGATACCACCGCCGGCCGTGGTCACCGTGACGTGCAGGCCACCGAGCTTGTCGACCGCGGTCTTCAGGGTTTCCTCGGTCCCGGCGAAGTCGGTCACGTCGACCGGATAGAAGTCGCCGTCGATTCCGGCCGCCACTTCTTTGCCGTCGGAGCCTTCGCGGTCGAAAATTGCCACGGTGGCTCCGCGGGCGTGGAGCAACTCGGCGCTGGCGCGGCCCATCCCCGAGGCGCCGCCGATGACGATGACCTTCTTGCCGTTGATCTCCATCCAAACCTCCCTGTTTGTCCGGGCGGTGCCCGCGTTACCTGCACGCTATCGCGGGACGGCGTGACGTTGTCGGTCAGGCGTGTAAAGGTGGGTTGTGCTGCTGATCGACGTCGCGACCACCTCAGTTGATGTGGGTGGCTCGGCTGCGCGACGCGCCAAGACCGCGCGGATCGCCGAGTTGCTGGGCCAGGCCAAGTCCGATCCCGCGTTGGTGGCGATCGTCGTGGCCTGGCTTTCCGGCGAACTCCCCCAACGCCAAATCGGCGTCGGCTGGGCGGCTTTGCGCTCGATCCCGCCTGCCGCCGCGCAACCCAGCCTGACCGTCGATGGCGTCGACGCCACACTGTCGGCGATCGGCGCGGTCTCGGGCAAGGGCTCCCAAGCGAGACGCGCCGAGCTGGTCGCCGAACTGTTCTCCTCGGCAACGCAAGTCGAGCAGACGTTCCTGCGGCGGCTGCTGACCGGCGAGCTGCGTCAAGGCGCCCTGATCGGCGTGATGGCTGACGCGGTCGCCGCGGCGGCGCAGATCCCCGCCGCGGCGGTCCGTCGCGCGGCAATGCTCGGCGGCGCCCTGCCCGCAGTCGCCGCCGCCGGGCTGAGTGGCGGAACCGCAGCATTGGATGCATTCACCCTGCGTGTCGGACGACCTGTCGGTCCGATGCTGGCACAGACCGCCGCAGATGTCGGCGAAGCGCTGGAAAAGCTAGGCGGCGAAGGCATTTTCGAGGCGAAGCTGGATGGCGCCCGCGTGCAGATTCACCGGGCCGGCGACCAGGTCACCGTGTACACGCGCAGCCTGGACGATGTCACCGCGCGACTGCCCGAGGTGGTCGAGGCGACGCTGGCGCTGCCGGTGCGCGAGCTGATCGCCGACGGCGAGGCGATCGCGTTACGTCCCGATGGCCGGCCGCAGCCCTTCCAGGTCACCGCTTCGCGATTCGGCCGCTCCGTCGACGTGGCCGCCGCCCGCACCGCGCAACCGTTGTCGGTCTTCTACTTCGACATCCTGCACCGCGACGGTGTCGACCTGCTCGACGCGCCGGCCAGCGAGCGGGCCGCAGCGCTTGACGAGATCGCGCCGGCGCAGAACCGGGTCGATCGCCTGGTCACTTCGGATCCCGTTGCGGCGGGCGACTTCCTGGACGCAACGCTGGCCGCCGGCCATGAGGGGGTGATGGCCAAGTCACTGACCGCGCCCTACGAGGCCGGACGGCGTGGGGCCGGCTGGCTCAAGATCAAACCAGTCCACACCTTGGATCTGGTGGTGCTGGCCGTTGAGTGGGGGTCCGGACGACGGCAGGGCAAGCTCTCCAACATTCATCTCGGCGCCCGCGACCCCGCCACCGGCGGCTACGTGATGCTGGGCAAGACCTTCAAGGGCATGACCGACGCGATGCTGGAATGGCAGACCGCGCGATTTCAGGAGCTGGCCGTCGGCGGAACCGAGGGCTACGTCGTCGAGGTGCGTCCGGAGCAGGTGGTCGAGATCGCCCTCGACGGTGTGCAGACATCGTCGCGCTACCCCGGCGGGTTGGCGCTGAGGTTCGCCCGGGTGCTGCGCTACCGCGACGACAAGGGACCGGCGGAAGCCGACACGATCGACACCGTGCGGGCCATGCACGCGGGCTAAGCTGCCAGCGGCCCAATTCGGCGTGTCCCCCATGACAGGAGACGCAGTGGTAGCACCACCGCAACCCACGCCCGACACCGACAACACACACCTGAGCTACGTCCACACCGATGCCGATCTGCCGCCGGTGGCCATCATCGACCGCTCGCCGATCGGCACCCGACACAAGATCTTCTTCGGACTCATCGCTGTTATCGGCGCGGTGGCCTGGACGGTCATCGCCTTTGTGCGCGGCGAGACGGTCAACGCGGTCTGGTTCGTCGTCGCAGCGATCTGCACCTACGTCATCGGATACCGGTTCTACGCGCGGTTGATCGAGACGAAGATCGTCCGCCCCCGCGACGACCACGCAACGCCCGCAGAGGTTTTCGATGACGGCACCGACTACGTGCCGACCGACCGAAGAGTGTTGTTCGGCCATCACTTCGCCGCGATCGCCGGCGCCGGCCCGCTTGTCGGACCGGTGCTGGCCACCCAGATGGGCTATTTACCGTGCAGCATCTGGATCATCGTCGGCGCGGTGTTCGCCGGCGCCGTCCAGGACTACCTGGTGCTGTGGATCTCGACCCGACGGCGCGGCCGCTCGCTCGGTCAGATGGCCCGCGACGAGCTCGGGGCGTTCGGCGGCGCCGCGGCTCTGGTCGGGACCTTCGTCATCATGGTGATCATCATCGCGGTGCTCGCGCTGGTGGTGGTGCGAGCATTGGCGCAGAGCCCCTGGGGCGTGTTCTCCATCGCGATGACGATCCCGATTGCCGTGTTCATGGGGTGCTACCTACGATTCCTTCGCCCCGGGCGGGTAGCGGAAGTGTCCGTGATCGGCTTCGTGCTGTTAACGCTCGCCGTCGCGTTCGGCGATGTCGTCAGCGAAACAGACTGGGGCGCATCGTGGTTGAATCTCTCGCCGGTGATGGTGTCATGGCTGATCGTCGGCTATGGATTCGTCGCGTCGGTGCTGCCGGTGTGGTTGCTGCTCGCGCCGCGCGATTATCTGTCGACGTTCATGAAGGTCGGAGCCATCGCCCTGCTGGCGGTCGGTATCTGTATTGCTCGCCCGGTGATGCACGCGTCGGCGCTGTCGCACTTCGCCACTCACGGTGACGGACCGGTGTTCGCCGGGTCCCTATTTCCGTTCCTGTTCATCACCATCGCGTGCGGAGCGCTGTCGGGATTTCATGCGCTGATCTCGTCGGGCACTACACCGAAGCTGCTGGAAAAAGAAAGCCAGATGCGGCTGATCGGTTACGGCGGCATGCTCACCGAGTCATTCGTCGCGCTGATGGCGCTGATCAGCGCCTCGATACTGGACCAGCACCTGTACTTCGCCCTCAACGCGCCGGCCGCCCGAACCGGCGGCACCGCGGCGACCGCCGCCGATTACGTCAATCACCTTGGCCTGTCAGGTCCGC
>CBAAAS010000098.1:0-7981 GCA_964658855.1 uncultured Mycobacterium sp. | reverse complement strand
TTTCTCGCAATGGCTGGTTCCGCATTGATGGGTAGCACCGGAATTGCGAACGCCACCACTCCGCAGGACGACGCATATCTCGCGAAGCTGAGTGCCGTCGGCCTGACGTGGCCGCCTACCACCGAAGAGGCGCTTATCGGTGAGGCACACCTGATCTGCTACGACCTCACGTGGGGTTGGCAGCCCCAGCAGATCGCCGACGACATTCACGACCACCTGAACAAGAGGGGCGTGACATTGCTGGATGTCGGAACGATGGTCGACGCGGCGCACAAGATTTACTGCCCCGGAAACGTCTGCGACGCCCCAACTCTGTGCACCTGACTCAGGTTTGCAGCTCGCAGATCACCACCGGGATGTCGCGATCGGTCCGCTGCTGATAGCCGGCGTAACCCTTGTATGCGGCAACGATCTTCGGCCATAATTCGGCTTTTTCTGCTGCGCCTGCGGTCCGCGCGTTGACTTTGTGGCGCTCGCCGTGGATCACCAACTCGGCGTCGGGATGTGACTGGAGATTTCGGTACCAGTCCGGATGGCGGTCGTCACCTCCCTTGGACGCGACGAGGACCACGCGGTGGGCGTCGTGCACGGGTGCGGTCAGATAGCAGGACCGAGGAAGCCCTGACTTACGTCCAGTGGTGTGCAGCTCGACCGCCGGCATTCCAAATGGATTGGCCAGCAGCCTGTTACCGCTGACTTTGAGTATCAGCCGATGGCCCAGATTCATCAGTTTGGCGCTTGCGTCGGCAAGTGTGTTGCGGTTCATGGCGAGTGCTTTCTCGAGGTGGTGTCACTCAGTGCTCAACGGTACTCCCGCGTCACGGAAGACCTCCCGGATGGAATCGAACAGCGTCCGTTGCCCGTGGCGCACCTCGCCGAGGTAGCGGCGTGACAGGGCGCTGTGTTGCCACTCGAATTCGAAAGGCCAGTTCTCGGGGGTCCCGAATCCACCCTTTAGGCAATCAGCCAATGCGTCGAGATTGCGCCCGAAGTACCCGCCGGGACCGTTGACGGCCGACCCGATCTCGCGGTAGAAGTCGCTGATAGACTTGATCTTTCGGCCGTCGATGCGATAGATCACCGGATGACTCTCGACGGGTTCTCGCGTCATCGTTGCCTTCCCGCGTCAGTGATCAGACAAAACGAGTCGTAATGGTCGCCGGTGTAGAAGTACTGATTCGGATCGGCCAACGGCGCCCCGCCGGTGACGATGCGTCGCACGGACCGGTCTCGGGCACGCGGAGTGATCACGGTGTATTCGTGGTAGAACCCCCGGCGCTGTTTGGGTAGATGGCCCTCGTGATTGGTGAACACCGTTCCGTCGCTGCGCGGAAACGGAAACGGACCGCCGGCCTGGATGCGTTTCACGGTGTCGACCACCTCGTGCGGCAGAGTGGCTATCGGGCAGGTTGATTCGCCGGTTTCGCTACCCGACTTCGGTGCAGGCTCTGAGTGATCTGTCCGCGCCAGAAGCCATCCGCCGACGATGACGATGAGCGCACACAGCGCGACGACTCCCAGCCTGCGTCGACTCACCTGCGCTCCTTCACTGCCGCACCGACGAACCGCGGCACCTGGCCGAAATCTACTCCAGCACGTGCGCCTTTCAGGCCGGGCGAATGATCGGGCAGGATGAGCGGGGTGGGCGCCACATTCAATGACTCCAAAGAAGACCTCAAACGCCGCTCGCTCGACGCGATGGAGCAACACTTCGGCGACAACGGGTGGACACTGCGCCAGAAATTGGCGCTGACCTGCCGCGCATTGTTCGACGCCGGACATGACTCGGGACTGGCCGGACAGATCACCGCTCGGGCGGAGCAGCCCGGCACTTTTTACACCCAGCAACTCGGCCTGGGGTTCGACGAGATCACCGACGCCAACCTGCTTGTGGTCGACGAGGACCTCAACGTTTTGTCCGGTGGCGGTATGGCGAACCCCGCCAACCGCTTTCACTCGTGGATCTATCGAGCCCGCCCCGACGTGCAATGCATTGTGCATACCCACGCGTTTCACGTCGCTGCTCTTTCGATGCTCGAAGTACCGCTGGTCGTGTCCCACATGGACCTCACACCCCTCTACGACGACTGCGCCTTCCTGGCCGACTGGCCGGGAGTGCCGGTCGGCAACGAGGAGGGGGAGATCATCAGCGCCGCGTTGGGCGATAAGAAAGCCGTACTGCTGGCGCATCACGGACATGTCATCGCCGGGGCCAGTGTCGAAGAGGCCTGTTCGCTGGCGATCCTGATCGAACGCGGCGCCAAGTTGCAACTGGCTGCGATGGCCGCCGGCCCGATCAGGCCACTGCCCGAAAACCTGGCTCGTGAGGCCCACGACTGGGCCCTGACTCCCAAACGCAGCCAGGCCAACTTTACGTACTACGCGCGACGCGCACTTGCACGTCACCCAGACACTCTCTGCGACTAGCGCCGCCTCGCCTACCTAGGAGACCATCGTGACGCCGGCCATCCATGGCATCATCGCCTACCCGATCACGCCCTTCGGCCCCGATGGCGACGTGACACTGCCACGCTGGCCACCCTCCTCGAAAAGCTCGTCCTAGCAGGGGTTCACGCCATCGCCCCGCTCGGCAGCACCGGCAAGCGCAGCGCTGCCGCGCCGCTTTCAGGTCAGCTGAACCGAACGCCCAAGGTGGCCATCCCAAAGATCTTCTTGCCGGCGGACTTCGCGGTGACCATGACGACACCAGAGCGGGTCTCCGGGTCCAAAGACTTGATCTTGCCGCCGAATTCGATATCGCAGCCTTCTTTGGCCGACACGATCGCCGGAGCCGACAACCGCACCGCATAGCGGGTGACCGAACCGGGATCGCCCGTCCAGGTGGAGGCGAACCCCGCACCCAAACCCATGGTGAGCATTCCGTGAGCGATCACGTCGGGCAGGTTGGCCAGCTTGGCGATGTCCTCGTCCCAATGAATGGGGTTGGCGTCACCAGCCACGCCGGCATAGTTCACCAGGTCGCCGCGAGTCAGCCGGGCCTGGTGCACCGGTAGTTCGTCGCCGACCTTCAGGTCGTCGAACGACGCCGTCCCCGGCGTGCGGGTGAGACCTCCGTCGGCGATCCGAACCGCACCCTCGGGGCGCACCGTCTTCTGGTAGTCGTCTTCGCCGATCCCGAAAATGTCGACGTCGTGCATCATCGCGTTCTGCACCGCTGTCTTGATCGCGGGGTCGATGTCCTCGGCGGTGACGCCCACGACGGTGGTGTGCAGGGTATGCACCCGCTCGCCGGCCGCGTCGGTGAAAGTGTTCGTCACGGTGATCAGGTCTCGGCCGGCCATCCTGCGGACCGACGTGAGCTCGACGTCAACGGTCAGTTCGTCGCCGGCCACGATCGGGCGGTGCTGCTCGAACAATTCCTCGGTCTGCATGTAGGTGTCGTAGCCGACCACAATCTGCTCGAACATCCGGCGGTTACAGGTCATGCCGGGGGTCGAGGTGAATGTCAGCGGCGCCACCAGGTCGGAGTAGCCCAATTCAACGGCGGCATCGACGTCCCAGTGGGCCGGGTGATAGTCCTGCACCGCACGGGCGTATTCGCGGAGCTTTTCGCGGCCCACCAGATATGTGGTGTCCATCTGGTAGTGGTGGCCGACCCGCGCCTCAAGTAACGATGCTTCTGCCGGTGCAGTCATGGATTGCTCAACTTTTCTATCGGCTTGTTCGCTGAAGCCAACCCAAGGACACTAACGCGCGGTTGCGGTTGCAATACAGCGCGTGCCCTGCCTCAGTGGTGCGAGGCGCGGGCCAGGTTGATCGCGTAATCGTTCATGAAGTGACCCGGGCCCATTGCAGAAGGCACCACGGGGCCAAAAACTAATGCGCCGGACGGCGCAGCGCCAATCCGGCCGCCATCCCGGCCGGGGCCTGGCAGACAATCAGGGCGTGACCAACCGCATCCAAGCGCTGCTCGGCGTTCAGTACCCCGTTGTCCAGGCGCCGATGACCTATATCGCCAGGGCCGAACTGGCCGCCGCCGTCTCCGAGGGTGGCGGTCTGGGAATGATCGAGACGCTGACCCCGGAAGGTCGCGCTGACCTGCGCAGGGTGCGTGAACTGACCGACCGGCCAGTCGCGGCCAACCTGATGATCCAGGGTTGGAAGCGCGACCCGTCGATCGTCGACGAACTTCAGTCCGCCGAGGTTCGCCACGTATTCACCTCCGCCGGCGACCCGGCCCTGTTCACGGCGCGGCTGCACGACGCTGGCATGACCGTCATCCACGTCATCGGTTCGCTGAAGGGTGCGATGAAGGCCGTTGATGCCGGAGTCGACGCCCTGGTGGTCGAGGGAGTCGAGGGCGGCGGATTCAAGTCGGCCCTCGGTGCTTCGACCTTGGTCCTGCTTCCGCTCGTCGCCGACCGTGTCGACCTACCGATCATCGCGGCGGGAGGGATATGTGACGCCCGGTCCGCCGCGGCCGCCGTCATCCTCGGCGCCGAGGGTGTGCAGATGGGCACCCGGATGCTCGCCAGCCACGAGGCTGCCGTGCACGCCAACTTCAAGAACGAAATCATCGCGGCCGGCGATGACGGCACCGTGATGCTGGACCTGCCCGGCAACCCGACGATGCGAGTGCTGCGAACCGGGCTCGCGGCCCGTGCCGCGGCCGCCGAGCCCGGGCTACAGCTACTCGGCCGGATCACCGACCTGTACTTCGACGGCGACATGGAGGCCAGCGTTGCCAACACCGGTCAGGTGTCTTCGCGGATCGAAGACCTGCAGCCGGTGTCGAAGATAGTCGAGCAGACATGGTCGGAGATCGGTAAAGCCTTGAGCGAGAGTCGATCTCGCATCGGCTGAGTTAGTGCGCGGCAAACCAGTCGAGGAGCAGGTCGGCCAGCTTGTCGGGCTCCTCATCGGGTATCCAGTGCGAGACCCCGGGCAGGATTTCGAACCGGTATTCACCGGTCACGTAACGGCCGGTGTTATGGGCCGCTTTGGGCATCAGTGCGACGTCCTGGTCGCTCCACACGTAAAGCGTTGGTACCGAGACCTTTTGGTTGATGGCGCGCGGGTTGGACAGCGGCATACCGCGATACCAATTGAGGGCGGCCTTCAGGGCTCCGGGTTCGCACATGGCCCGTGCGTCGCGCTCGGCCACCGCGGCCGTCTGCCCCGCCTGCCGCAGCGATTTCGACATGAAGCGGCCGTTTCCGCGGACCATCGCCCATTCCGGGATGCCGGGTAACTGAAACACGTACATGTACCAGGACGCCAGGCCCTGTCGGCTGTTCAGGAACGATTTGAGAAATGCTCCAGGATGCGGGACGGACACCGGCGACACAGTTTTGAGTCGCTCGGGGATCTCCGCGGCCGCGGCCCACGCCACCGCAGCACCCCAGTCGTGTCCGACAAGGTGCACCTGCTGCGCACCGCTCGCGTCGATCAATGCGCCGAGATCGCCGACGAGTTCGGGGATGGTGTAGTCGCGGCGGCGGGGCGGTCGGGCGCCGGGCGAGTATCCGCGCTGGTTGGGCGCCAGACAGCGGTAGCCCTGCGCGGTCAGCCGGTCGATGACGGCATCCCAACTGTCGTTGTGTTGCGGGAAGCCGTGCAGCAACACAACGACAGGCCCGTCGGCGGGCCCGGCATCGCGGACATCAAAAGTCAGGCCCTTGTGGCGGTAGTGGTCCATTGCTCAAGAGTGCATGCGCGTCCGAAGGAGTTGTACGCCGGGTCCGTCGAGCTCGTCGGCGTAACTCGAACGACCGGCCATGCTCATGACCAGCGCCAGTGTGGACCCGGTGACCAGGGGACCGCTCCCGGCGGTGAACGGTCCGTCGTCTGCCTGCACATGCAGATCGGCGATGCGGCTGCTACTGGGCACAGCGAAGTTGCGGCGCGCAAAGAACTCGGCCACCGGCGTCAATGCGTCGACGCTGGGTACCTGCGTCAGTCCCAGCGGCCGCCGGATGTCCTGGGCATGCACCACGACCTCACCGAGGTAGGCGGGGACGTGGGCCGAGGGTGCCGTGGTGCTGTCGATAACGGCGCGGAACCGGTCGAGGGTTTCGGCCGGGTCGTCACCCCGGTGCTCGGCCAGTCGGCGTTGATTGTGCACGTGTGGGCGAAAGCGCGCGCCGAGCATGCTGCGCAACCACTTGCCATGCGTCAGGCTCGCCGCGGCCGTCAAATGCGCCACCACCTCTTCCACATCCCATTTGTCGCACAAGGTGTCATGCCGCCACTGCTCAGCGCTGAGGCCGGCGAGGTCGTCGGCCAGCGCGGCGCGCTCGGCGTGCGCCAGCTCCCACAGGTGTTCGTATTGAGGTTTCGCCATATCGCAGTCTCCGTCACTCGGATGTCGTCACTCTCAAAGTTCATCGATTGTCGCCGACCAATCCGCGCTCTTACCAGCAAGTTCCGAGCAGCCGAGCAGGAAATTCGCAGTTGGCAGCCATTCTGTGACGTTGGCCTGAAATTCATGTTGGCGATACATACTCACTCGGTGAAGGCAGGGTCCAGACCGGGGGCCGGCACAACGCGGAAGCCGTTGCCGCCTGAAGGTAGGCGTGCCAACCGCCGTGAGCGGCTGATCGACGCCGCCTTGGAACTCTGTGCGCGCCAAGGATATGACGCCACCACCGCCGACCAGATCGCCGCCAAGGCGGGTGTCTCGGATGCTGATTTCACCTCATTCTTCGTGAGCACCGAGGCGGTCTTGATGTCGATCGTCGAAGACATGGCGCACGCGACGGCCGCCACACTCAAAACCACGCCAAAGGGCATCGAACCGGAACGCGCGTTGCTAATCGCCAGCACTGCGATGGTGACGGCTATCGCCGAGAGCCGTGGTGCTGTGCCCCTCCATCGACTTCTCGCCATGGCGCGAATCATCAGCACGACCCGGAATCTGCACCGGACCGTTGCGGCAGCCCGCAGGCGTGTAATCGCTCAACCGCTCGCCGATTGGATGAGAGTCGATCCGGCGAACCGGCGACTCCAGCGCGCACTGACGATGTGGTCCGCCGTCACCGCCAGCACGTACGTCAGTGCCTTGGGCATGCCGGATGGATACACATCGCAAGGCGACAGCTTGCTGCGAGAGCGGATGATCGCTTACCTGTCTGAAAGTTTCGCAGACGTCATGGGTGTGGACCCGAGCCGACCGGAGTGATCGGATCCGGCGGGACCGTATTCCGCGGCTGGTACAACAGCGCACGAACCAGCGGGCGCGGCCCGACGGACCGAAGCATCTGACTGGCCGGGCGGACCCGCACCCGCTTCGGCCACCAGAACCAGCGCCCCATCAACGTCATGATCGACGGCGTGATCAGCGTGCGAACGACAAAGGTGTCGAACAACAGGCCGATGCCGATCGTGGACCCGAACTGACCGATCGCCCGCAGGTCGCTGCTGAGCATCGCGGCCATCGTGACGGCGAACACCACACCGGCGGCGGACACCACGGGGCCGGTCACGCCCACGCCGCGGATGAGCCCGGTGTTCAGGCCGGCGCCGATCTCTTCCTCGATTCGGGACACCAGCATCAGGTTGTAGTCGGACCCCACAGCCAGCAGCACGATTAACGCGAATTCCGTTGCCACCCAGTGTAACTGGAAATGGCCCAGATGCTGCCAGATCAGCGTCGAGAACCCGAACGCCGCCCCCAGCGATAGCACGATCGTGCCGACGATGACTCCCGCGGCGACGAGAGCGCGGGTGACGATCACCATGATGATGAAGATCAGCACGATCGACGCCACCGCAGCGATCAGGAGGTCGTACCAGGCCCCGGTGGCGATGTCATTGAACGTCGCGGCGGTGCCGCCGAGGTAGATGTCCGCGTTCTCCAGCGAAGTGAGTTTGAGCGCCTCCTTGGCCGCGTTGCGCTCCTGATCGACCGACTTGATTCCTTCTGCGGTCGCCGGATCCACGGCGTGGGTGATGATGAAGCGCGCGGCCTTTCCGTCCGGCGACACCATCAGGCTCAACCCGAACTGGAAGTCGGAGTTCT
>CBAAAS010000097.1:0-8003 GCA_964658855.1 uncultured Mycobacterium sp. | reverse complement strand
CAGCGGGCCGGCCGCCCACGCACGCGAAGGTTCCACCCTCGGCAATCGCCAGGTCGAGGTAGCTCTGCACCCTGTCGCGCTGCCGAGCGGAAATCACCGGGCCGCAAACGGTTCCGGGCTTGTTGGGATCGCCGGCCTTGATCGAGCCCATGGTGCCCGCCGCGATCGCGACGGCCTCGTCGTACTTGGCCCGCGGTACCACCAGACGGGTCGTGATCGCGCACCCTTGACCTGCGTGCATGGCGGCGGTAAACGCCGAGACCGAACACGCCCCGTTTAGATCCGCGTCATCGAGCACGACGAACGCCGACTTACCGCCGAGTTCCAGGAACACCTTTTTCAGCGTCGCCGCCGCATCGCCCATCACGGCGCGGCCGGTGGCGGTGGAACCGGTGAACGACACCATGTCCACCCGAGGGTCTTTGGCCAGCAACGCACCCACGCTGTGGTCGCTGGAGGTGACGATGTTGACCACACCCGGCGGGAAATCGGTGTGCTCGGTGATGATTTCGCCGAGCACCGCCGCGCACCACGGCGTGTCTGGGGCCGGCTTGAGCACGATGGTGTTGCCGGCGGCGAGCGCGGGGCCCAGCTTCGCGAGGTTGATCTGATGCGGGAAGTTCCACGGGGTGACCGCGCCGACGACGCCAACGGCCTCCCGCGCGACCGTGCGCCGGGTGGGAATTCCCATTGGCGACGCCTCACCGAGATCTGAGTTCCACTGGTAGGACTCGGCGGTGTCGGCAGCGAAACTCAGGTCGTCGACCGGGCCTTCCAATTGTGCCGCGGCGGTGAGCATCCGGGGTGCGCCCACCTCGGCAATGGTGATCTCGCGCAGTTCCTCGACGTGCTCGCGCATCGCGTCGCGCAACTGGCGGATGCAACGGATCCGAAGCTCGGTGTTGCGCGACCAGTCGGTGTCGTCGAAGGCGCGTCGCGCCGCCTCGATCGCGCGGCTCATGTCGTCGGCGTCGGCATCAGCCGCCGCACCCAGCACCTCCTCGGTGGCCGGGTTGACCGTGGCAAAAGTGCCCTGGTTGCCGCTTGTGAGCTTGCCGTCGATGAGCAGCGAGCTCACCCCGTCGGCCAGCAATGCCATCGTCGCCTCCGCGCCTCGATGAGTGGACACATGTCCGGAATAATCCAGTCGAACATAGTCTCAGCTCCGCTGGAAAGGCAAGAGTGGCCGGTCAGCGATTTCCGATGGCGGCGCGTACACCTGCTCTTAACTGCGAGTTTGTCGAACAGGCTTGCTCGCAGGCGCTTCAGTCGGATACTTTGGACAAGTGTCCAGCGACCCAGTGGTCACGATCACTCCTGATCCTGCAGATCCGGCTCGTGACGTGCCGCGCAACCGTCGACAAGAAGAGACCTTCCGCAAGGTCCTGACCGCAGGCGTCGATGTCCTGCGGGAGACGTCCTACGCCGACCTGACCGTGCGCGCGGTCGCTGCCCGCGCCAAAGTCGCCCCGGCGACGGCGTACACCTACTTCTCCTCGAAGAATCATCTGATTGCCGAGGTCTACCTCGATCTCGTGCGTCGGGTGCCGTACTTCACCGACGTGAACGAGCCGCTGCCGACGCGGGTCGACAAGGCCCTTCGTCACCTTGCGCTGGTCGTCGCCGACGAACCCGAAGTCGCTGCCGCGTGCACCACGGCGTTGCTCGGCGGTGGCGGCGATCCGGCCGTTCGATCGGTGCGGGACCGAATCGGCGCCGAGATCCACCGTCGCATCACGTCGGCCATCGGGCCCGACGCCGAGCCCCGGCTCGTGTCGGTCCTCGAGATGACGTTCTTCGGCGCGCTCGTCAACGCCGCCAGCGGCGCCTACACCTACCACCAGATCGCTGACCACCTCGCGTACGCGGTCGGTCTCCTCCTCAAGACGGAAGCCTGATGACGACTCAGATCGACAAGCCACTGCTCGACCCGTACGACTACGACTTCCACGAGGATCCGTATCCGTATTACCAGCGGCTTCGCGACGAGGCACCGCTGTATCGCAATGAGGAACTCGGCTTCTGGGCGCTGTCCCGGCACGCCGACGTTCACCAGGGTTTTCGAAACAGCACGACGTTGTCCAATCGCTTCGGCGTCTCACTGGACCCCGCGTCCCGGGGGCCGCACGCTTCCAAGACCATGTCGTTCCTGGCCATGGACGACCCGGCGCACCTGCGGCTGCGCACGCTGGTATCGAAAGGCTTCACGCCCAGGCGGATTCGAGAGCTCGAGCCGCGCGTCATCGAGATCGCGACCAAGCACCTGGACATCATGCTGGAGAAAGCGACGTCCGGAGCGGTCGACTACGTCGAAGAATTCGCCGGAAAGTTGCCGATGGACGTGATCTCAGAGCTGATGGGGGTCCCCGAAGCCGATCGCGACCGGGTGCGGGCCTGGGCCGACGGCGTCATGCACCGCGACGAAGGCGTGACTGACGTGCCGGCCGCAGCGATCGAGGCGTCGCTCAACCTGATCGTCTACTACCAGGAGATGGTCGCCGAACGCCGCAAGAAGCCGACCGACGACTTGACGACGGCGCTGCTGGAGGCCGAGATCGACGGCGATCGGCTGACCGACG
This sequence comes from uncultured Mycobacterium sp., assembly GCA_964658855.1. Taxonomy (GTDB): domain Bacteria; phylum Actinomycetota; class Actinomycetes; order Mycobacteriales; family Mycobacteriaceae; genus Mycobacterium. Next base: position 5,424 of record CBAAAS010000097.1, on the reverse strand, counting down.
ACGAGATCCTCGGGTTCATGTTCCTGATGGTGATCGCCGGTAACGAGACCACCACGAAACTTCTTGCCAACGCGGCGTTTTGGGGTCACAGAAACCCTGATCAACTCACGTCGGTCTACGCCGATCCCTCGCGGGTGCCGCTGTGGGTGGAGGAGACCTTGCGCTACGACACCTCCAGCCAGATCCTGGCCCGCACGGTGGCCGGGGAGCTCACGCTCTACGACACGACGATCCCGGACGGCGACGTTCTGCTGTTGCTGCCGGGATCGGGGCACCGCGACGAGCGGGTGTTCGACCGCCCCGACGACTTCGTCATCGGACGCGACATCGGTTCCAAGCTGTTGAGTTTCGGCAGTGGCGCACATTTCTGCCTTGGCGCACACCTGGCCAGGATGGAAGCCCGCGTCGCCCTCACCGAGTTATTCACCCGGATCAAGGATTTCGAAGTCGACGAGTCCAACTCGGTCCGCGTCCACTCCAGCAATGTCCGCGGATTCGCTCATCTACCAATGACCTTGGAGGTCAGCTAAATGCCCCGCTTTGCCCCGCTTCCCGAACGCCGTCCCGCCGGTGCTTCCTCCGGTATCGGGGAAGCCTCCGCGATCGAATTAGCGGCGCACGGTTTTCCGGTCGCCCTAGGTGCCCGCCGCGTCGAGAAGCTCGACGACATCGTCGGCAAGATCAACGCCGACGGCGGTGAAGCGGTCGGATTCCACCTCGACGTCACCGACCCGAACTCAGTCAAATCCTTCGTCGCCCAGTCGGTCGACGCCCTCGGCGACATCGAGGTGTTGGTGGCCGGTGCGGGTGACACCTACTTCGGCAAGCTCGCCGAAATCACCACCGACGAGTTCGAGTCGCAGCTGCAGATCCACCTCATCGGCGCCAACCGGCTGGCCGCTGCGGTGCTGCCGGGCATGCTCGAGCGGCAGCGCGGCGATCTCATCTTCGTCGGTTCCGACGTCGCACTGCGTCAGCGCCCGCACATGGGCGCCTACGGCGCCGCCAAGGCCGCCCTTCTGGCGATGGTCAACAACTTCCAGATGGAACTGGAGGGCACCGGAGTGCGGGCGTCGATCGTGCACCCCGGCCCGACCAAGACGTCGATGGGCTGGAGCCTGCCGGCGGAGAAGATCGGCCCCGCCCTGGACGACTGGGCGAAATGGGGCCAGGCCCGCCACGACTATTTCCTACGCGCGGCAGACCTGGGACGTGCCATCGCCTTCGTCGCCGAGACACCGCGCGGTGGCTTCATCGCGAACATGGAGCTTCAGCCCGAAGCTCCATTGGCCGACAAGACGGACCGCCAGAAGCTCGCGCTCGGCGAAGAAGGGATGCCCTCATGACCTCCACAGCAGCAACCGTCCCCCGGGTGTCAGGTGGCGAGGAAGAACACGGGCACCTCGAGGAATTCCGCACCGACCCCATCGGCTTGATGCAGCGCATCCGCGACGAGTGCGGCGATGTCGGGTGGTTCCAGCTCGTCGACAAGCACGTCATCTTCCTCTCCGGCGCCGAGGCCAACGAATTCTTCTTCCGCGCCGCAGACGAAGATCTCGACCAAGCCGAGGCGTATCCGTTCATGACGCCGATTTTCGGCGAGGGCGTGGTGTTCGACGCCAGCCCCGAGCGGCGCAAAGAGATGCTGCACAACTCGGCGCTGCGGGGCGAACAGATGAAGGGCCACGCCGCCACCATCGAAGGCGAAGTCAAGAAGATGATCGCCAACTGGGGCGAGCAGGGCGAGATCGAACTGCTGGACTTCTTCTCCGAGTTGACTATCTACACTTCGACGGCCTGCCTGATCGGCCTGAAGTTCCGCGAGCAGCTGGACCATCGCTTCGCCGAGTACTACCACGAACTGGAACGCGGCACCGATCCGCTGTGCTACGTCGACCCTTACCTGCCGATCGAGAGCTTCCGGCGCCGCGACGAAGCGCGCGTGAAACTTGTTGCGCTGGTTCAGGAAATCATGAATCAGCGGATCGCCAACCCGCCCACCGACAAGTCGGACCGCGACATGCTCGACGTGCTCGTGTCGATCAAGGACGAAGACGGCACTCCGCGCTTCTCCGCCGACGAGGTCACCGGCATGTTCATCTCGCTGATGTTCGCCGGCCACCACACCAGCTCCGGCACGTCGGCGTGGACGCTGATCGAATTGATCCGCCACACCGACGTCTACGCCGAGGTGCTCACCGAACTCGAGGACCTGTACGCCGACGGCCAGGAAGTGAGTTTCCACGCGCTGCGCTCAATTCCCAAGCTGGACAACGTCGTCAAGGAAACGCTGCGGCTGCACCCCCCGCTGATCATCTTGATGCGGGTCGCCAAGGGTGAATTCGAGGTTGCGGGCTTTCCGATCCACGACGGTGACTTCGTGGCCGCATCCCCGGCGATCTCCAATCGGATTCCCGAGGACTTCCCGGACCCCGATGCGTTCAAGCCGGACCGCTACAACAAGCCCGAGCAGGCCGACACCGTCAACAGATGGACCTGGATTCCGTTCGGCGCCGGCCGGCATCGTTGCGTAGGAGCGGCTTTCGCGCAGATGCAGATCAAAGCGATCTTCTCGGTCCTGTTGCGGGAATACGATTTCGAGATGGCGCAGCCCGCCGACAGCTACCACAACGATCACTCCAAAATGGTCGTGCAGCTGGCGAGCCCGGCCAAGGTCCGTTACCGCAAGCGCCAGGCCTGAAGGAACCTCATGGGTTTTCGCGTCGAAGTCGACCTGGACTTGTGTCAGGGCCATGCGATGTGCGAGCTGGAGGCGCCCGACTACTTCCGGGTCCCCAAACGCGGAAAGGTCGAGATCCTCGATCCCGAGCCGCCTGACGAGGCCCGCGACGAAGTCGAGCGGGCGGTCGAAATGTGCCCCACTCAAGCGCTACTCATCAAAGAAATGGAGACCTGACTCACATGACAGAGACGTCATCACATTCGCGTGCAGACCTCGAGGCCTGGGTCGACCGCTGGCTGCAGGCCAACAAGGACTGCGAGACGGCCGGCGACTGGAAGCCGTTGGGCGACTTCTACGCACCCGAAGCCACCTACGGCTGGAACATCGGCCCCAAGGAAGACGTGATGTGCGTCGGGATCGACGAGATCCGCGACGTCGCGCTCGGCCTGGAGATGGAGGGGCTGGAGAACTGGGTGTACGAGTACCAGAAGGTCCTCATCGACGAGAAACAAGGCGAGATCGTCGGCTTCTGGAAGCAGATCGTCAACAAAACCGACGGTAGTCAGGGCGAGATCTACGGCATTGGCGGCAGCTGGTTCCGCCTCAACGACGACGCGCTCATCGAATGGCAGCGCGACTTCTTCGACTTCGGCCACGTCGCGAAGATGTTCGGGAACCTGATCGAGTCCGGTGACCTGAGCACCGGGATGCAGAACCGCATCCAACGCAGCGTCGCCGGCGAAAAATTGCCTGGTTACTACCCGCTGGGCCAGGCGCCGGTGCCGATCTGGTGAACCACATCCGCCTCCGCTGGTGACCAGGATCACCCTCTGACCTACACTCAACCAAGCGGTTGCTTGCGTGGAGCTGGGCCGTTCTCAACCGACGTTCAACGACGAAAGCAGGTTCACGATGAAGACCAAAGGCGCGCTGATCTGGGAGTTCAATCAGCCCTGGTCGATCGAGGAAATTGAGATCGGCGACCCGCAGAAAGACGAGGTCAAAATCCAGATGGAAGCGGCGGGCATGTGCCACTCCGACCACCATCTGGTCACCGGCGGAATCCCGATGGGCGGCTTCCCTGTCCTCGGCGGTCACGAGGGCGCCGGCATCGTCACCGAAGTCGGCCCGGGCGTCGAGGACCTCGCCCCGGGCGATCACGTGGTGCTGTCGTTCATCCCGTCCTGTGGACACTGTCCGACCTGTCAGTCCGGCCTACGCAACCTCTGCGACCTCGGCGCGGGCCTGCTCGGCGGCGCCGCGGTATCCGACGGAACGTTCCGGATTCAGGCGCGCGGTGAGAACGTCTTCCCGATGACCCTGCTGGGCACCTTCTCGCCCTACATGGTCGTGCACAAGAGCTCCGTCGTGAAGATCGACGAGTCGGTGCCCTTCGAGGTTGCCGCGCTGGTCGGCTGTGGTGTCACCACCGGCTACGGCTCGTCGGTTCGCACTGCCGACGTCCGGCCCGGAGAAGACGTCGCAATCGTCGGTATCGGCGGGGTCGGCATGGCGGCGCTGCAGGGTGCAGTCACCGCTGGAGCCCGCAACGTTTTCGCGATCGACCCGGTCGAGTGGAAGCGCGATCAGGCCCTCAAGTTCGGCGCGACGCACGTCTACCCTGACGTCTTCGCCGCGATGGGCGGAATCATGGAGGTCACCCACGGCCTGATGGCCCACAAGGTCGTGGTCACCGTCGGCGAGCTGCTCGGAGCCGACGTGGAGAATTACATGATCTTGACCGCCAAGGGCGGCACCTGCGTGCTGACCGCCATCGGCAGTCTGATGGACGCCAATGTCACCTTGAACCTGGCGATGATGACCCTGATGCAGAAGACCATCAAGGGCACCATCTTCGGTGGCGGCAACCCGCAGTTCGACATTCCCCAGCTGCTGTCAATGTACAAAGCGGGCAAGCTCAACCTCGACGACATGATCACCCGGCAGTACAAGCTGGAGCAGATCAACGACGGCTACAAGGACATGTTGGACGGCAAGAACATTCGCGGCGTCATCCGCTACACCGACGCCGACCGCTAACCGTCATGTCGCAGGAAACCGCCGAAAAGTCCCCCGCATTGGCCGCTTCCCAGTCGTCGTGGCGCTGCGTCCAGGCCCATGACCGGGAGGGCTGGCTGGCCCTGATGGCCGACGACGTCGTGGTCGAGGATCCGATCGGCAAGTCGGTCACCAACCCAGAGGGCACTGGCGTGCGGGGCAAGGACGCCGTCGCGGAGTTCTACGACACCAACATCGCCGCCAACAATTTGCGGATCACCTGCGAGGAGACGTTTGCCTCCAGCGACCCCAACGAAGTTGCGCATATCCTGGTGCTGGACAGCAAGTTTGACAACGGAATCACCAGCAGCGTGCGGGGCGTGTTCACCTACCACGTCAATGACGCGGGCCTGATCGCGAACATGCGCGGCTACTGGAACCTCGACGTGATGACCTTCGGCAACGAGGAGTGACCTCACTGCTCGCCGGCCGCGGCGCGGTCGTGGTCGGCGGGTCACGGGGTATCGGTGCGGCGGTCGCGGCATTGCTTGCGCAGCACGGCGCCGGCGTGGTGATCAACGGCCGAGATGCCGGCGCTGCCCGGACCACCACTGAAGCGATCGTTGCCTCAGGTGGGCGGGCGGTCGCCCATCCGGGTTCGCCGTCCGATCAAGAGATCGCAGAGTCGTTGGTGGACAATTGCATTGACGAGTTCGGCGGCATCGACATCCTGATCAACTGCG
>CBAAAS010000096.1:0-8017 GCA_964658855.1 uncultured Mycobacterium sp. | reverse complement strand
CAGACCTCCGTGATTCGAGCGACAAACCGCCCTCGACGCTAGTCCACCGAGCAAAGGAGGCGCGGCAAGTTGCCGCGCCTCCTTGACTGGTCGACCCCGGATGAACGGAGTCGTCAGATTGTCAGTTGCCGAAGCGTGCCGTCGACGCCTGGGACGGGCCACCGCCACCTTGCAGATGGTTCGCCGCGAAGTCCACTCCCTGGGAAATCACGCTGCCATCGTCGACGTAGCTGTTGTGCGCGGAGAAGTTCATCCCGTCCGAGCAGACCGGGTCTTCGACGGCGCAGACCTGGATGGTCTTAGCTTGGAACTGCGGTCCGATCACCAACTGCGGCTGACCGAGGAAGTTCATCGCCCGCGCGTTGGGCGTTCCGAACAGGACCACGGCGGCGACGTGGTTGGCCAACGCGGGGTCCAGGGGCTTCGGGATAGTCGCCGGATCGACATCTTGCGGCACCGTGTCCGGGACAGCGTTGGATGTCAGGAAGCCCGCGACCGCGGCGCCCTGCGAGTATCCGCCGAGCACAATCTTGGTATTCGGGCATGCACTCGCCTCGTTGGCGACGTGCACGCGGGCGTCCCGGATGCCGTCCAGGCCGGTCGACCACTGGTCGCTGGCCGGATAGTTCACCGGGTATACATCCAGCGACTTTCCGCCCAAGCGGCCACGCAACGAATCGATGAACGCCTGTCCAGTTGGCCCGACCCCCGGTTCCTCACCGGTGCCGCGCGCGAACACCACCTGGGTATCGGGACAGGGCTGGGCCGAGGCGGACGGAGCGGTGGCGATCGGAATGGCGGAAATTCCGAGGGTCCACGCCGCGGCGGCCGCGGCACCTGTGAGACGAGTTACTCGACGCGCAATCATGACGCTGGTGATTCCCCTACTAATGGTTGGCCAAACTAAGAATTTTCTGGGCATCGCCTTAGCCCATCGATTTGATCTTAGCCTTCAGCCGCCAAACTCGCCCACTACCATTTGGGTGCGGCGGCAGGGTGATTCAACGTGACGTCTCGATGCCGCTAGGCGCATCAGCCACTTTCACCAGCCGCACCTCCGGCAGTGCCGGCACCCCGTCAGTGAGAAACCATCGGAAGGCAAGGTTGCCGCGGGGATAGTCAAGTGTGGTCAAAGAATTCGGATGTGTCGTCAATCCCCGAGAAAGCACCACCGTCACCGAGCCGTCGGCATTGGGCACCGCACTGTGGCCGTTGACAGAGCAGCGAGCATCGGTGACACCGTGCGTGGCCATGAACTGGTTCCAGACCACCAGGTTCCAGAACCTGCACGCCGGTGGTCGGTGGGTGATGATCAACGCTTCGTTCTCGTCGAGCACGAAGCTGCCATAGGAGTAGCAGGCGTCGCGGGCCGACCAGCCGAAGTTGGCATCCGGCACCTGGTAGGGGTCGGCGAATTGGTTTGCTGCGTGAGCGATCTCGTGACCGAGCGCATGCTCTTGATCGGCCCGCACGCCCACGGCCAGCGGGATGATCGCGAACATCGTGCGCATCCAGGCGGTGGCAGACCTCAGCTTTGCCGCAGTCTCGGCATCGCCGTGCCGGATGGGATCGGGCTGGCCGAGCGATTCGATTTGCCAGTGGACCCGGCGACCGGTCTGCGGGTCGGCCTGATAATCGCGGGTCATCAACACCGCGGCATCCGGCGTCGGCCCGAGCTCGAAGGAGAAATTGCCATCGGCATCGATATCGAGATCGTCGTCGCGCACGATCGCCACAACGCGATCCGACCAGGCGCCGGGCGACGGTTCGTTGTACGCGGTCAGCGAGAAGTAGACGCTGTCGCCCCGATTGCCACTGATTCGATAACAACGGTGGGGATCGACCGGGCAGATGTAGTAGTAGGCGTCGGTGTTGTCGCCGCCCCAGCGGCGATCCCGCCGAAAGGGCGTATTGACTGCCACGAACACCGGCCGGCTCGGCTCACCGAACAAGTAGGTGTCGAAGGCGACGCCCAAAGTCGTGGCCAACATGCGGTAGCCGTCACCGATCTGTCGGTCATCGGTGACAGCGCGATCGCCGTCGAGAAACGAGCGGTCCAGACCGCCCAGCGTGTCCAGCAGTTCCCGCCAGGCGACGGTGGACTCGTGCTCACTGCTGGTCATCCGCGTATTCCCCTCGTTATCAGTGTTGCGGTTCGTTCCACCCAGGAGTCGTCGAGCGCGTCGCCGCGGGTGAGCAGGGCCAGGAAGGTGGTGCCGGCGACGACCTCGACGACTTCGGCCGCGGTGACGTCGGACCGAACCTCGCCACGTGCCACGGCATCGGCAAGGCGATCGGACAGCCCGCGAGACAGGATGTCGCCGAATCGCCCCAGCAGAGTTGCATGCAGGGTCAGATCGGCGGCCATCTCGCCAACCAGTCCGGGCAGCGCCGCGCGCGCAGCCGGGGTGGCCAGCACGAGCGCGGTACGACTGACCATCTCGCGAACGTCTCCGACCAGCGACCCGGTGTCCGGCAAGGCGGTTGCGTCGCTGATCGGGAAGACCGCCTCGTGGACCAGATGCGCCTTGCTGGGCCAACGCCGGTAGATCGCGGGTTTGCTGGTGCCGGCCTGCCGCGCGATCGCATCCACCGACAAATTGGCATAGCCGGTCTCGGCGAGCAGCTCGACAGTGGAACGCAGCACCGCGCTGTCAATACGCTTATCGCGGGGGCGGCCAAGCTCTGTCGTCATTACGAAACCGAAAGTAACATAATTAGCCATGACGGAAGCCGCGCCCACACTCGTATATCTCGACGACCTGGCCGTGCCGCGGTTCAGTCCCGAGATGGACCAGATCCTCGGCTTCATGGGCACGATGGCGGCGGAGTGCCCGCTGAAGACAGACGTGCTGCACGCCAAGGCCGTGGCCGAGACGGGGCTGACCGATTTCGGACCCGACGACTACCGCGAGCGCCTGGAGGTTCTGCTCGCGGCACTTCGTGAGATCGACGGCCTGCAGGACTCCGGGATCGTCAACTTCCATGCCCAGGTGCTGCAGTCGCTCAAAAACCGGCTGCTGCTCAACGACCTACTGGCCCGCCATCCCGAAATTCGCGAGATCGAGCTGCTGCCGCCGGTCGTCATCGCGGGTCTGCCGCGCACAGGCACCACGCACCTGCACAACCTGCTGGCGGCCGGGCCCACGTTCCGCACCCTTCCTTACTGGGAGAGTGTGGAGCCGTTTCCGCTGCCTGCCGAGCTGGGGATCGAACCGGATCCGCGCAAGGCGCGGATGGATGTCGCCGTCGAGTTCATGAACGCGGCCATGCCGCACTTTCCGCTCATGCACGAGATGACCACCGAGCACGTCCACGAAGAGATCCAGCTGCTGGCCAATGACGTCTCCACGATGCTCTTCGAAACGCTCGCGTATGTGCCGCGCTGGCGGGACCACTATCTGTCACACGACCAGACGTCGTCGTACGAGCATCTGAGGCTTCAGCTGAAGGCGCTGCAATTCCTCCGAGGTGGCCGCCGCTGGCTGTTGAAGTCGCCACAGCATCTGGAGCAGCTGCCGGTGCTGGACGCCGTTTTCCCCGGCGTCGTCGTGGTGTTCACCCATCGCAATCCGATACCGGTAGTGCTGTCCATGCTCGCGATGCTGACCTACACGGCGCGCATGCATCGCTCTCCGGTGCCGGTGCATGAGATCGCGGCATCGTGGTCCGAGCGCCTGCAGTTGATGCTGAATGCACTCGTTCGGGATCGTGACCTGATACCGCCCGAGCGGTCTGTCGACGTCGACTTCGACGATTTCGTGAATGACGAACTGGGTGCCGTCGAGCGGATCTACGAACTCGCCGGAGAGCCGTTCACCGCCGCCGCGCGCTCGGCAATGACTGACTACCTCGACGACCACCAGCGTGGCCGGTTGGGCAGGATCGCGACGTCGGCCGAAATGTTCGGACTCGACGAGCAGGACCTGCCCGTCCGGTTCGCCCGCTACCGCGAGCGGTTTTCAGTCTGACGGCCGCTCAGGCGGCTTCTGGCGGCGCGGGTGCGTCGTTGGGAGCGTCAGCGGCCGGAGCAGCCTCTGGCGCCGGTGGCGGCGGGGGCGGGGCGGGCTCGCCGGCATCCGGGCCCGGCGGAGGCGGCTCAGGAGCGATCACGTTGACCAGAACGGGCGGCGGGTCGGCCGGGGCGTCGCCGTCGACCGGCAGGTACATGTGGTGACTGAACTGAGGCTGGTAGGCACCGCCGCCGCCGATCCGCACACCGCCACCACCCTCGCCGCTGGACACGGGTGTGCCGTCGGGCAGCGTCACCGCGGTGTGTCCGCCGTTCCAGCCGATCACCAGTGCGCCGGGCGCAGTGCCGTACTTGAAGCCGCGCGCCAGCAGGGCTGACTCTTCGTTACCCGTGTTAAACCTGTCTCCGAACGCAGGCCGGTCGGTTGCCACGTTCGATACCAACGAGGCCAGACCTGAGCAGTCGACACCAGCGGGGGAGTGCCCACCGGTGACGTACGGAGTGCCTGACATCTGCTCGAGCAGACCCATAAGTGTTGCTAAAACGAACATGGGCCGGGACGGTACTCATAATTTCGATAGACAACCAAACTTTGTGGACGCCATCACTTTTGCGTATTGAAGATGACGTAAGTCTCATTTGCGGCTAGAAGAGCCTGGTAAGTAAAGGTTTATGGAACGGCAATCCTACATGCGTGGAACAGTAACCGTTTCTTGACTTTTCGCTGAGAAAGGCCTCAGGTTCGCTGACGTCAGGCCCAGATGCAGCAACATTAGGCCAAAAGCCCTGTTTAGCAAAGAGTTATATTCCACTGTGACCAATACGACCTTTTCGCATGGCATTTCGCGCGTCTGAAGAGACCGCCTTACCGCGGTCAGTGCGTTTGATTATTCGACGGGCGGCAGCTGCCGCGGGCCGTGGGTCGCACGCAACTCGGCAGGCCCGTCGCGCCCGGTCAATTCATCTGGCGATTCGCCCGAATCAGACCTCAACGATGCGGTATTCAGCTTCTGCGACGGGCGACGTGGCGAGAGCGGCTGGGCCGCAAAAGCTCCCGACTCGCCGTCGCGGTCTTCAGCAGAGGTGTACGCGCTCGACTCGGCCGAAGGCGCAAAACCGGAACTCTCCTCAGAGTGAGCGGTGAACCTGTGAGTGCGCTTGAGCGAGAAGGTGATCTCCTCAAACTCTTCGATCACCTGGCGCGCACTGCGCAATGGATGAGTTGACGTATCGATTGCGCGGGCCACGAATCCGGGGACCAGAGGGCGGATCCAGCGGGCAGCAGCTCTGGTGACATCGGGAATGGTCGGAATCGTCGGCGTTGCAGGAGCATTCGGCCGCTCAACAACAGCAGGCAGATTTCTCGCCTCAGCCGCAGCGGGCGTTTCCGCCGCTGTTATCGACTGCGTCGCCACCAGGCTGGCCGCCTCCGCTTCAGCGGCGATTGGCAAGTAGATGTCTTCAACTGCCGGCGCCGGGTCCGGTGTCGTGGCCTCGATCGCGGCGCTCACTCGGTGACGGAGCTGCACTCGATCGATTTCAGTCTGTGCCTCTATAGCGAGCCGGGCGTGCGCAATTCGCTGTTCGGCCAACATGATTTCGGTGGCCGCACGCAGCTCAGCTCGCTTGACGGCGATCGCGGTATCGGCGGTCAGCTCGGCGCGGTCACGCTCGGTTCGGGCTTGAGCATGGCGATCGTGAGTCGTTTCGCCTCGCCACTGCCGCAAGATCGCCGGCAGTAGGGCCAAGAATGCGAAGAACCCGACGGTGAGCAGTTGCAGGATCAGGATGCTCGTGCCGGTCGAGGTCAACTGCTGCATGGCAACCCACCGAGCACCGAGACTGTGATCCGCCTCCGCGAAGGCACCCTGCCGGCTCTCGTTGAGCGAACGCTCCTCGCCGAGGATATGAGCGTCCAGATCGGGGGCTCGGCTGTCACGAACAGCGACGGCTTCGTCCAGTTCTCGCTGAGAGTCCGCGAGAATCTCATTGGCCGTTCGGGTTTCGGGACCCGAACCGGGCACCCCCGTGATGCGGGTTTGCGGACATCCCGGGGTGGGGTGGTATTCGCAGCGGGCGACGACCAGAGCCTCGTCGCGATGGGTGCGCGCTACGTCGACAGTGTGGTCGAGTGCGACACGCGTGTCGCGCATCCGCTGCAAGCTGCTTGATGCCTGTGCAACAGCCGGAGCCGAGACAGCGTTGCGGGCGGCCTGCTGTTGAAGGTATTGATCGACTGGACCGGAAAGTATTGCGAGTGAGGCGAATTCGCCCGCCACAGCGCATAAGACCACGGCCACGGCCGCCACCCCGAGTTTCGCCGTGCCGCGTGCCGGGCCGGTGGCGGTCGCCCGGCTGATCGCGGCCACCAGCAGCGCGAATATCAAAGTGAACGGTGAGACAGCCAGCACCGGCAACCGCGTTGCCTGCAAGATGGCGAGGGTCGTCACCAACCATGTCAGCGCGGTAGTGGCGAGCACGACGACGCCGGCCACGGCATGCGCAGAACGCTCGTGACGCTCGCGAAGTTCGCCGCGCTCGCCGCCGCCGACCCAGGTGAGCCACGCCCCGGCTGAGGAGCGGGCGGCTTGCGGTGCGTGGACGTGGTAAGCGCACATTGGATCAGACACCTCCGAGGATTGCCATGTCAGGACACGGCCGGGGACATCGGTGAGTGGCTGGCACTGTGGCGAGACGAGTGGCCCGCAGAATCGCCAGCCCGGGTCGCGCCGGTGCGATCGTGGAATTCTCTCACACCCACCGCCCGCCACACCGCTACGCGGTCGACCCTCAGCTGTGCTTGGCGCGGCGGATCATTCGCGCCGTCGCGCGCTCAATGGTTTCGCGTCGCGCCTCCGGCGTTCGCTGACGCTTGGCTCTCTGCAGCGCAGGAGCAATCGTAAGCCCCTGCTCGTAGGCCAACACCACCCGCGGATCCACATAGGAGCGCCGCGCCACCGCCGGCGTGTTACCCAACTGCTCGGAGACCGCGCGCATCACGGCAGCTTCTTCACGACGGCGAGCGGTCTTGGAGCTCGGCTCGCGGGCAATCGCGAAGGCTTCGGCGGCGAGCACCGTGCCATGCCAGGTCCGCAGGTCCTTCACGCTGAAATCTGCACCTACCAATTCTCGGAACCGCACATTGAGGTCGTCGGCGTGAACTTCGGACCACCCGTCCGAGGTTCGATAAGCCAGCAGCCGGTCGGTCGACGTATCGGCACGCAACAATGATTTGACCGCGCTAAGCACCAACGGATCTTCGAGCGAAACCGTTCGGCGCACACCGCTTTTGGCGGGATAATCGAAGTCAACGCAGTCCCGTCGCACTCGAACGTGGTCACGCAGCAGGGTTGAGAGTCCGTAGCTGCCGTTCTCCTCGACGTATTCCTCGCCACCGGCCCGGAAGTAGCCCTGGTCGATCAGATGCTGCGCCAATGCCAGCACCCGATCGCGTCCCACGCCACGGCCCCTCAGATCGGTGAGAAGGTGCAGGCGCCAATCCGGTAACTGCTTGGACAGGCTCGCCGCGCGGTCGTACTTCTCCTCGGACCTCTCAGCTTGCCATCGCTCGTGATACACGTATTGGCGCCGGCCCGCGACGTCGGACCCGACGGCTTGAATGTGCCCGTTCGGATATGGCGAGATCCAGACTTTCTTCCATGCCGGCGGAATGACCAGCGCCTCGATTCGCGCCAGCACCTCGGGATCATCGACACGGTCACCGTCGACGTCGAGGTAGGAAAAGCCGCGACCTCGTCGAACGCGACCGAGTCCGGGCCCGTTAACGGTGCTCTTGCGCAGCCTCATGTCACCACGCCCAGTCGACCGAAGATAGCTGCGTAATCATCGGCACCGGTGTACCCCGCGACGACGTTTGCCTAACCGACTGCGATGCGAGTGGGCCGACACGACGCGATCTGTCGTCGTCGCGGGAGCCGACGTGAGAGCGTATTTACTCATGCAGGGCCACGAGTACATCAGCTACGAATCCTTCGGGCGGCGCTTCTTCGAGGTAGCCGTGACCGAAGAACGTGTCGGCGCCGC
>CBAAAS010000095.1:0-8066 GCA_964658855.1 uncultured Mycobacterium sp. | reverse complement strand
ACCGCCACTGCATCGAACCCCACGGGCCGGCCTCGGGCAGAGTGTCGCTGACCGCGTCCACCACGCCGGTCCACCAGTCTGGCTGATAGTCATCGCCGGACAACCAACCGCCCGGTTTCACTTTGGGCGCCCATGCGGTGATATCCGCGACGACACTGGTGTAGTCGTGTCGCGCGTCGATGTGCACCCAGGCAAACGACTCATCGGCGAACAACTGGGCTGCCGCGACCGAGTCACTGATGATCAGTTGAATGGTGTCGGCCAGTCCGCAGTCAATGATGTTGCGGTGCAACATGCCTGCAAAGGTCCCGCCGCCATGGTCGACCGCGGCACCGTGCGCGTCGATATCGCCACGACCTTCGTGCCCACTACCCCGCGCCGTATCGACCCCCACGACCCTGGTGCTCAGTCCCGATTCCCGCACCACCTCGCCCAGCGAGCAGATACTGCGTCCCAAATAGCAGCCCACCTCGGCGAACCGGCTCGCGTCGGGGAATTGTGCGACGGCCTCCTCTTGGAGACCCCGCCACTGAAACCAGCCCGGAATGTCGCGCCAACTCCGGACGGGATCATCGAAGTCACTGGTAGCCGCCCCGCCGGCAGAAGAATTCATGTTCAGCCTTTACACCACAACGCCGTATTTCAAACGCTGCGTACCGTGGGAACGGTGACGTCGCAAAGCCCGCTGCGGGCGGTAAGAGAAGCACTGGGCAGCAGCCTGTTCGAAATGGTCGCCGGTCCCGACGGTCCGGCGCAGCGGGTGCGCATCCACGACACGCCAGGGCCGCGATGGTTCTCCGAAGACAGTCCGATTCGCCGGGTGAATGCCGACGCCTCGATGTTCGTCGGCGGATTGCGTGCGTTGCTGTTGCAGTCGCTGCATCCGTTGGCCATGGCCGGTGTCGCCGAGCACTCCAACTACCGAGACGACCCGTGGGGTCGACTGCAGCGCACCAGCACCTTCTTGGCCGAGACGACATTCGGGTCCGCAGCCGATGCCCAACGTGCGGTGGATCGGGTCCGTGGAATCCATCGGCACGTACACGGTTTCGCCGGCGACGGCAGGGCGTACACGGCCACCGATCCGCACCTGTTGGAGTGGGTGCACGTCGCCGAAGTCGACAGCTTCTTGCGAGCCCACCAGCTTTACGGCGCTGCCCCGCTGGACCAGGCCGGCCGCGACGGATACGTCGCCGACATGGCCGAGATCGCCGCCAAGCTCGGCGTGATCGACCCGCCGCGAACCGAACGCGAACTGGCGCAACGACTTAAGGCCTTCCGGCCGGAGTTGCACAGCACGCCACCGGCACGTGATGCGGCCCGCTTCCTGCTGCTGACACCGCCGCTGCCATTGGCTGCGCGGGCCCCCTACGGCGTGCTGGCGGCTGCCGCGGTCTCGATGCTGCCGCTGTGGGCTCGGGTGCCACTGCTGCTTCCTTACTTCCCGCCCGTCGAACTCACCGTCGTGCGCAGCGTCGGCCGCGTTCTGATCGGCGGCATCCGGTGGGCGTTGCCGGCCCCAGCGGTCACCGTCGTCCATTGACGATGTCGACGAACAACCGGTGAATCCGCCGGTCACCCGTCACCTCCGGATGAAATGCGGTGGCCAGAACAGGTCCTTGGCGTACCGCGACGGGGTGGTCCGCGGCCCGTGCCAGCACCTGCACACCCGCACCGATCCGTTCCACCCACGGCGCGCGGATGAAGACCGCGTGCACCGGCTCATCGAGGCCGTCGAACGCTATGTCGCCTTCGAACGAGTCGACCTGACGTCCAAACGCGTTGCGCCGCACAGAAATATCAATCGCCGACAACGGAAGCGCTTCACGGCCGGCCGTTCCGGCATCACGGATCTCGCTGGCCAGCAGAATCATTCCGGCACATGCGCCGTAGGCGGGCAGCCCGTCGGCCAGCCGGGCGCGCAGCGGCTCCAGTAACTCGAGTTCGCGAAGCAGATGACTCATCGTGGTGGATTCACCGCCGGGAAGCACCAACCCGTCAACGGCTTTCAGTTCGTCGCTCCGCCGGACACTTACCGCGTCGGCGCCGCAATCACGCAGTGCCGCCAGATGCTCGCGAACGTCGCCCTGCAGCGCGAGAACGCCGACCCGTGGGCCACTCACTGACCGGAACGCCGGTATTCGCTTGGGAAGCGGGTCAGCCCCTCCTGCATGACGGCAGCCACCATCTCGCCGTACTGGTTGAAGATCTTTCCCTGACACAGCGAGCGACCGCCGCACGCCGACGGCGAGGACTGGTCGTACAGCAGCCACTCGTCGGCGCGGAACACCCGCATGAACCACATCGCGTGATCCAGCGAGGCCACCTGCAAGTGCTCACGCTCGTCCAAGTGGGTGACCTGGGCCGATCCCAGCAGGGTGAGGTCGCTCATGTAGGCCAGCGCGCAGATGTGCAGCACCGGGTCGTCGGGCAGCGGATCGCGGTGGCGAAACCAAACCTGTTGCTGGGCTGCCTTGCCCGGCAATTTGTGAACCTTGTCGCGCGGCACGATACGGATGTCCCACTCCTGGAACTGCTTGAACCCTTCGTCGTCGAACACCTTCATCGATTTGAGCCCCGGCAGATCGTCCGGCGGCGGCGCCGAGGGCATCACGTCCTGGTGGTGAACCCCCTCCTGATCGGTCTGAAACGACGCCGACATGGAGAAGATCGTTTTGCCATGCTGGATCGCGTTGACCCGCCGGGTGGAGAACGAACCACCGTCGCGTAGCCGCTCGACGATGAAAATCGTTGGTGCCGAAGAATCTCCGGGCCGGATGAAATAGCCGTGCAGCGAGTGCACCAGAAAATGCGGATCGACCGTGCGGACGGCGGAAACGAGCGACTGGCCCGCAACCTGCCCACCGAAGGTGCGCTGAAAGTTGCCCTGCTCGGGGCTGAACACACTGCCCCGGTAGATATCGACCTCGAGTTGCTCGAGATCAAGGATCTTTTCGATCGACACGGACTGTTTTTACCAGCCGCGCTGGGCCAGTCGATGCGGCTCCGGAACCTGCTCGACGTTGATGCCGACCATCGCCTCACCCAGCCCGCGGGACACCTTGGCCAGCACATCGGGGTCGTCGTAGAAGGTGGTGGCCTTCACGATCGCCGCGGCGCGCTGCGCCGGATCCCCCGACTTGAAGATCCCCGAGCCCACGAACACGCCTTCGGCGCCGAGTTGCATCATCATCGCGGCATCGGCCGGGGTGGCGATACCACCGGCGGTGAACAAGGTGACCGGCAGCTTGCCGGCCCGCGCGACCTCGACTACGAGGTCGTAAGGTGCGGCCAACTCCTTTGCTGCTACGTACAATTCATCTTCGGAGAGCGAGCCGAGCCGCCGGATCTCTCCCCCGATGGCACGCATGTGCGTGGTTGCGTTGGACACGTCGCCGGTGCCGGCCTCACCCTTGGAGCGGATCATCGCCGCGCCCTCGTTGATCCGCCGCAGCGCCTCGCCGAGATTGGTCGCGCCGCAGACGAACGGCACGGTGAACCTCCACTTGTCGATGTGGTGGGTGTAATCCGCGGGCGTCAGCACCTCGGACTCGTCGACGTAGTCCACTCCGAGGCTCTGCAGAATCTGCGCTTCGACGAAGTGACCGATACGCGCCTTGGCCATCACCGGGATGGTGACCGCGGAGATGATGCCCTCGATCATGTCGGGGTCGCTCATCCGCGACACTCCGCCCTGAGCACGGATGTCGGCGGGTACCCGCTCGAGCGCCATGACCGCGACGGCACCGGCGCCCTCGGCAATCCGGGCCTGCTCCGGGGTCACGACGTCCATGATGACGCCGCCTTTGAGCATCTCGGCCATGCCGCGCTTGACCCGCGCGGTTCCGGTCCGCGCGGTGCCGTTCACGCCATTCGGCTTAGCGCTTTCCACTGCTACCTCTATCGTCGGTGTCTCGTTGGCCCGATATCGCCACTATTCTAGTGGTCGGCCACCAGCCAATTTCTCCCCGCCGGTCGATGGCGGCCGTCAGCGGGTGGCAGCGTCCAGAAGCAGCATCGCGGCGGCTTTCGCCGCAGCCGCGACGTTCGGATCGCGATCCATCTGAGCCGCCACCCCGCCGCCGTCGAACAGCAACTGCAGCTGCCGACCCAACGCGGCCGGATCTTTGGCTCCGGCTTCCCCGGCGAGCCCGGTCAGCAGGTTGCGGATGTCGGCGCGATAGTCGTCGGCGGCGTGTTCGATCAGCCCGCCGTCAGGCGCTTCGGCGCCGGCCGCGGTGAACGCACACCCGTGAAACTTCGGTTCGGCGAAAATCTCGGCTTGGGTGTCGAATACCGCTAGCAGCCGCTGCCTGGGTTCGCTGTGGCGTGCAATGCCGGCCTGCAACCTTTCCAGGGTCGCCTGGCGGCGGCTCTCCAAATAAGCCTGGATGAGGTTCTCCTTGCTGCCGAAGGTGTTGTACAGCGAGGCCTTGGCAACCCCTGCGTGTTCGATGACCCGGTCGATGCCGACGGTTTGCACCCCCTCGGCGTAGAACAGCTCGTTGGCCGCGGCCAGCAGTCGATCGCGAGCGGACTGTTTCGTGTCGGTTTTCATGGCTGCTCGCCCTCTACCGGTGCGAGCACGAGGACCGGAATCTCGCGGTCTCCGGCCTTGGCGCGGTATTCGGGGAAGTGCGGCCAGAATTGTTCGGCAACGGCCCAGGCTCGGGTCTTCTCGTCGCCGTACACCTCGCGGGCCCGGAATCGGCCTTTGACCGCGCCGTCCTGCACCCACAGCTCGGGGTGCGCGGTCAGGTTGCGGTACCACGCCGGGTCGGTGGCCGCGCCGGCGGCGGATGCCACCGCAATGTAGTTGTCGCCGTGCGGAATACGCATCACCGGGTTCTTGCGGATCGCGCCGCTACGGGCGCCGGTGGTCGTCAAGATCACCACCGGTCGGTCCTCCAGCGTGCCGCCCTCGGCGCCGTCGGTCGCTTCGTACAGGGCAACTTGTTCGGCCACCCGCTCACTGGCGCTGGGTACATAGGTGTCAGTCATCGTCAGTTCCTTTCCAGAGTTGCCTGCGTTCAGATGGCGGTGCGGCCGCCGTCGACGGGGATCACCGCTCCGGTGATGTAGCTCGCCTTGTCGGATGCCAGGAACGCAATCGCCTCGGCGATTTCCTCCGGCTGCGCGGCCCGGCCGAGCAGCGTGGTGGCGCCCAATCCGGTGATCAGCTCCTCGTCGGCTCCGGTGTAGGCCGGCCCGGGTGCGACGGTGTTGACGCGCACGCCCGCGGGGCTGTACTCGGCGGCCCACGCCCGGCTCATCGCGGTCAGCGCCGCCTTGGTCGCGCCGTAGGCCGCAGCTCCCGACAGGCCGATGTGGCCGGCCATACTGTCGACGCTGACTATGCTGCCGTGACCCCGCTCCGCCATCTCGGGCGCCAAGGCCGCGACCAGCTGATATGCGCTGCGGACATTGGCGGCGAACAGCTCGTCGAAGGTGGCCTCGTCGAGCTCGTCGGTCGGACCGAACCAGGAAAACCCGGCGTTGTTGACCAACACGTCCACCGGACCCACTGCGCCGGCCAATTCGGTGGCGGCACCAGACTCGGATAGATCGGCGGCGACGAACCGAGCCCGTCCACCGCGAGCCTCGATGGTCTTGACGGTCTCGGCGCCGCGGACAGTGTCGCGGCCGTGCACGACCACCTCGTAGCCGTCTTCAGCAAGGGCGAATGCGGTCGCCTGGCCGATACCGGAGGTAGCCCCGGTCACCAATGCGACGCGGTCATTGGTGGTGATGGTCTCAGTCATGACGACTCCCTAGAAGTTGATTAGACCTGTCTGTCTAGTACAAAGACTAGACAGACAGGTCTAATCAATCAAGCTGGAAGGGTTGTGACCTCGCTCTCACCGAGCGCCGATCCGGTGTCAGCGAATGGACTGCAGCTGCTGTGGCCGATCCGGTGCGGCGCCGGCCAGCGCAGCGGCCTCGGCGAGCAACTCGGAGAGCTGAAGCGGATACACCGTCTCGCCGGCGTTGGCGAGCTCGACGAGGTCAGCGGGATCGCACCATCGGTGACCGTGGATGTAGCGGCTCTCCAGCGCGGTGCGGCCCACGGTTGACGGCTCGAAGCGCTGGGTGCGGTGGACGAAGAAAAATTCTTCGCTGTCGATCTCTGCGCCGTTGAAGTCGAATACGGCGTCGCGCCGCCAGATCGGCCCCGTCAGGTCGGCGGCATCGACGTGAAGACCGGTCTCCTCGGCCAGCTCACGCGCGGCGGCCTGCCCGAGTGATTCTCCATCGGAGACCTGACCGCCCACGGTGAACCACCACCGGGGCGTCGTGACACCGACATCGTCGGATGCCGCTGGGTCCGACCCGCACAGCAGCAGCACCGCGCCGCTCTCGTCGAGCAGTACCACCCGAGCCGAGGTTCGCCGGTCGGCGGCCGGATGATCGGCGTGGCGGAGCGCATGCGAGCGCTCGGTGATCTCGAAATAGGTTGGCAGCTTGGCTGTTCCGGCCAACCGGAACAGCCGGACCAGTCGCCGCTCGCGCAGCGCGAGCGTGTCACGGACCGCGTCGTTGTGAAATCGGCGGGCCAGCACCACGCGAGCTTCCGCATCAGCGAGTTCTGCGGTCACGCCCGTCGGCACCGAAGCCGGCTCGATCATTGCCAGCGCGGCCGCCAGCTTGTTCTCGCGGCCTTCGCGGGCCCGTCGCGGAGCACTCTCGGCAGCATCAGCGCGCACCACCAACTCCCTTGCCGCAGCGTCGGAGTGGCCGCCGAACGCGTTCGCCGCGACCGCACGGGCGACGACGGCCCGGCGGGCCAGCGCCGCGTCGAGAGCCTGCCAGGACAGGTCGTAACGCACGTGCAGACGGTCGAGCCGGTTCGCCGTGCGATACCCCCACGCGCCGAACCCGAGCAGCACGAGCAGCACTACGACCACGGCCGCGACGAGCAGGACCGTCCACCACATCAGCTCGCCACCGTCACCTTGCTGCCGCTGACCGCGACCGTCTCGTAGACCCGCATGATCTGACTGGCCACCACCGACCAGTCGTAGCGTTGCACCGCTTCGGCGCCCGCCTCCGCGTAGCGCTGAGCCAGCGACTTGTCCTCGAGCACCGCGATCAAGCCGTCGGCGAGCGCGGCGCTGTCGTCGACCTTCACCAAGCGCCCGGCCTCGCCGTCGCGGAGCACTTGCCGGAACGCGTGCAGATCGCTGGCCACCACCGGCGTACCGGCCGCCATCGCCTCGACGAGCACGATGCCGAAGCTCTCCCCGCCGAGATGCGGTGCGCAGTAGACGTCGGCACTGCGCATCGCGGACGCCTTGGCGGCATCGTCGACCAGACCGAGGAACCGCAGATGGCCGGCCAACGGGCCGACCTTCTCGCGTAGTTCGTCCTCGTCACCGCGGCCGACGATCAGCACTTGCAGGCCGGGGAAACGCTCGACCAGCCTGGGCAGCGCATCGATCAGAACCGCCATGCCCTTGCGCGATTCGTCGTAGCGACCCAGGAACAACACTGTCTTGGCCGGCCGGGGATACCCGTCGAGCAGCGGCGCCGACGCCATCGCGGCCACGTCGACGCCGTTGGGTATCTCCACGGCGTCCGATCCCAGCGCCTCCATCTGCCAGCGTCGAGCCAGGTCGGAAACCGCGATGCGGCCGACGATCTTCTCCTGCATAGGCCGCAGCAGCCCCTGAACTACCGACAGTGTCAGCGATTTCGTGGTCGAGGTGTGAAAGGTCGCTACGATCGGCCCCTCGGCAATCCGGAGCGCCCACATCGACACACTGGGCGCATTCGGTTCATGCACATGCAGCACGTCGAAGTCGCCCTCGGTCAGCCAGCGCCGCACCTTGCCGTGCACGGCCGGGCCGACCTGCACACGGGCCACCGAACCGTTGTAGGGAATCGGGACGGCCCGACCGGCCGACACCACGTACTCCGGCAACGACACGTGCCGGCCTGGAGTGGACGGCGCCAGCACGCTCACGTCCTGACCGCGGGCCCGCATCACCTCGGCGAGCTGCAACACGTGCGCTTGCACGCCGCCCGGCACGTCGAACGAATACGGGCACACCATCCCGATCCGCATC
>CBAAAS010000094.1:4384-8158 GCA_964658855.1 uncultured Mycobacterium sp. | reverse complement strand
CTCCGGTCGAGCCGGATAGTTTGGCGGCGTTGACATTTCACGCTGACCAATCCGGCGATGAAGGCGCCACGGTCCGTTACGGCATCGCGGGCGCGCAGCGCGCTGCGGCGCTCGGCGCCAACCGGGAAGCCGCCGAACTGTACGCCTTGGCGCTCAGGCACGCACATACCGTGCCCGCCGAGCAGAAGGTGCTTTGGATCGAGGGCCACGCGTTCGCGCGCTACCTGTACGGAGACGCCGATACCTCGGCATCGCTGTGGCGTCAGGCCATCGAGATGCGCCGCGCGATGGGGGACCGCCTTGGAGAGGGCGAGGATCTGGGTCTCCTCTCGCATCTGCTGTGGGCGTCGCTGGGCCGATTCGGCGAGGCAACCGAGGCCGCGCGATCGTCGCTGGAACTACTCGAAGAACTTGGTCCCACCAAACAATTGGCGCGATCATTGGCGAATGCGGTCGCCCTCAGTGTGGCGTCCTACGACCAGGCGGCCGATGAATATGCCACTCGGGCAATCGAATTAGGTACCGCGGTCGGCGATCAGGGCGTGGTCATGTCGGCTCGCTGCCTGAGCGCCTTATCGTCGATCATGCAAGGCGGTCCCGGATGGGACGACATCGAAACGACTTGGCGCGCGGCGATACCGGACAAGGAACTGGCTGAACATGTCGGCATCGTCGGCGGCGCGATCGGCTGGACGGCGGCACTGCACCATGACCTCGACCGCGCACAGCGCTACAGCGACGAGCTGTCGAAGTTTTGTGATGCCGACGATCTGGGCTATTACGAGGTGATGCCGGTCGTCGTCACCGCGTTGGTCGCGTTGCAGCGAGGTGACTGGGCCAGCGCGATCGCCAGCGCCGAAGAGGCGTTCACCCGGCGGGGGTTGACCGACGTCAACTCGATGATGCCCCGGATCGCGATGGCGCTGGTCCGGGCGCGCCGCGGTGAAAAGCAGAGCGGGCCGGCGCTGTATCCGCCTGCCGATGATGCCGGACCGGGCGACTTCTTTTTCTTCAGCCCGGCCTGGGCCGCGCGTGCGGAGATCGCCTGGCTCGACGGCGACGACGAAGCTGCCGCCGCGGAAGCCAAGCGCGCGCTGGCAGTCGCGGGGCCGCGGGCCGACCCCTGGCTGACCGGTCGGCTGCAGCGCTGGCTGCACCTGGCCGGCGATGGCACGCAAGCGATTTCGGACCCGCCGACGCCTTATCAGATGGAGGCCAACGGTCATTGGCAGGCCGCCGCCGCTGAGTGGGAGCGCTTGGGCTGCCCCTACGACGCGGCTCTGGCGCAACTCGGCGGTGACCTCGACGCGGTGCAGTCGGCGGCCACCACATTCCGGCGACTCGGCGCCCGGGCGGCCACGCGTCGCGCGCAGCAACGCCTGACCGAACTTCGCGGACCGACGACTCCCGGTCGCGCCAGCCACAGCAAGATCGATCCACACGGGCTCACCCGACGGCAACGAGAGGTAGCCGGCCTGCTGGCCGCCGGCAACAGCGACGCTGCGATCGCCGCGGCGATGCACCTGAGCCCGAAGACCGTCGGCCACCACGTCGAAGCCATCTTGGCCAAGCTGGGCGTCGCCAACCGAGTGCAGGCCGCGCACACACTGAATCAGTCCGCGACGTAACAACTCCGCGCTGCAACGTCGCGCGGCGGCAAAACAAGGTCACAATGTGAGCTGACGCCCACGTCGACCGAAAGGCTGCCGCGCGATGTCCAACGCAGGTCTCCAATTCGCTGTGCTGGGACCGCTGCAACTGCGGGCCGGTAGCGACTTGGTGCCATTGGGTGCGCCCAAGCAGCGAGCAGTGCTGGGCATGCTGGTGATGAATCGCAACCGCGCGGTGTCGGTCGACGCGTTGATCGATGCGGTCTGGGGCGAGTCGCCGGTTCCGGCCGCACGGACCAGTATTCATTCCTACGTATCCAACCTGCGTCGACTGCTCGGCAGCGGGACCCGTGACCCGAACCAGGTGCTGGCAAGTGCCCCGCCGGGCTATCAGCTCAACGTCGCAGATGCCGATTGCGACCTCGGCCGCTTTGTCATCGAAAAGAACGCGGGTGTGCACGCGGCTGCCGCGGGCCGGTTCGAGGACGCCAGCACCTATCTGACAGCGGCCCTCGCCGAATGGCGTGGGCCCTTCCTCGACGATCTTCGCGAATTCGCCTTCGTCGATATGTTTGCCACCGCACTGGCCGAGGTCAGGGTGGCGGTCCAGACCGCCCACGCGGAGGCCGAAATCGCGTGCGGACGTGCCGATTCGATCATCCCGCGGCTGGAGGTCCTGAGCGCCGAACATCCTTTCCGTGAACGGCTTTGGGCCCAGTTGATCACGGCTTATTACGTGGCCGAGCGTCAGTCTGATGCCCTCGATGCCTACCGGCGGTTGAAAACCAACCTGGCCGAAAATCTTGGGATCGACCCCGGCCCGACCGTACGAGCCCTTCACGACCGGATCCTGCGCCAAGAGGCGTTGAACACCGCGGAGACGGCGCAGACCACCGCGACGCACAGCGTCGTCGACCCCGGCCTGAACACCGGCACGCTGGCGGGCCCGTCGGCCATCGCCGAACTGCGCGCCAATGATGGCCAGCGCTACCGGTTGGAGTCGTCGAACCGGATCGGCCGCCGCCCCGACAACGACATCGTCCTCGACGACGACGACGTCAGCCGTTACCACGCGGTCGTCATCAACACCGGAAGCGAATTCGTCATCAGCGACCTACGGTCGACCAACGGTGTCGAGGTCGCGGGCCGCCGCATCCGGGGCAGCGCCACCTTGGCGGATGGTGACCAGATCCGCATCGGCAACCACCGGTTCACCTTCGAGGTTCGTCCGCGCTGAGCTGCGGAAGTACCCCCGGCGTTGCACGCAAGAATTTCCCAAGAATCTCGCCAGGATCCGGCAAGGCCGCAGGTTCAAGCTGTTCATGCCGGCGAAGCTCACCGGCCCAGCGAATTAAGGAACTGCGATCATGAACGTTTCCAAACTGCGTGTTGCGGCGGCCGGCATTTTGACCGCCGTCGGCTTCTCTCTCCTCGGAACGCTCGCGGCGCCCGTCGCGTCGGCCGACCCATGGGTGCCGTTCAGCGGGCCCCTGCACCCGATGCGTCACTACGCCGCGAATGTGATCCACCCCGTGTGGGCGATCACGCACCCGGTACGCGCACTTGTCCCGTGATCTCGCCGATCTGCTGATCTTCTGCTCCGCTCCCACCTTTGGAGGCGGAGCAGAAGGCTGCTAGCGGACCTGGGCGCGACCGCGCTGCAGAACCGCGTCGCGGTTGGCGGCGATATCGTCGCCGGAGGTCCGGAACGCCCTGGCCGCAGTCGCCTCCTGCCACAAACCTTCGCTGGTGTTCGAGTCGTCGATGCGGTGGTAGGACGACAACAGTGCCCGTACCGCGTCCTGGTTGTTGCCGACGATGCTCTCTGCGACCTTGCGCGCGGCGGGCAGTAACTCGGCGTGCGGCACGACCTCGGTGACCAGTCCGGCGCGCAGCGCATCCTGCGCGGACAGGTAGTCACCGGTCAGGCTCATCCGGCGGGCCAGTCCGATGCCGACTTTCTGGGGCAGACGCACGCTGAGCCCCCAGGTGGGCAGCAGGCCCACGCGGGCGTGGGTGTCGGCGAATCGCGCCTGTTCGGACGCGATCAGGATGTCGCAGTACAGCGTCACCTCGAGTCCGCCGGTGACCGCGGCGCCATTGATCGCGCCGATGACGGGCTTGCTCAGCGCCGGCCAGCGCGGCGAGATGTCTGGTAGCGCCG
>CBAAAS010000094.1:0-4374 GCA_964658855.1 uncultured Mycobacterium sp. | reverse complement strand
GGTCGGTGCCGGTGACGATGATGACGTCGACGTCGTCGTCGGTTTCGGCATCGGCCAGGGCGCCGAAGAACTGGTCCCGCAGCGCGGCCGACAATGCGTTGCGCGATTGGGGCCGGTTCAGGGTCAGGGTTCGCACCCGCTCGTCGGTCTGGATCAACAGAATGTCTTCGGTCGTCATATCGCCACCGTAGTCATCGCTACACGAAGCGGGCAGACCGCCTTATCGTTGAAGGATGTGCCGGAACATCACTGAACTGCGCGGGCTCGAACCGCCGGCGACCACTGCGGAGGTCGAGGCGGCAGCCCGGCAGTACGTGCGCAAAGTCAGCGGCTTCACCCGCCCGTCGTCGGCCAACGCCGAGGCTTTCGAGGCGGCTGTCGCCGAAGTCGCGGCGACCACGGCGCGACTGCTGCACGCGCTGCCGGAGCGCCGCCAGCCGCCCAGGACCGATCCGCCGTTGCGTCGCCTCGCGAGCAGGTGACGATCACTGCGCTCAAGGAGTGGAGCGCGGCGGTGCGCGCATTGCTCGACGGCCGGCAACTGGTGTTGCTGCGCAAGGGCGGAATCGGCGAGAAGCGTTTCGATGTCACAGTTGCCGCGGAGTTCCTGCTGTTCCCGACCGTCGCGCACAGCCACGCTGAGCGGGTGCGGGCCGAGTTCCGCGACCTGATCGAGGTGGCAGCACCCGATAGCACCGAGGACAGCCTCGTGGTGCGGGCCGCAGCGAAAGTCATTGCTGCGCTGCCCGTCAACCGGCCGGACAACATCGAGGCGATCGCGGACTTGCACATCTGGACGGCTGAGTCGGTGCGCCGAGACCGGCTGGACTTCCGCCCCAAGCATCGGCTGGCCGTGTTGGTCGTACAGGCCATCCCGCTGCTCGAACCGATAGAACTACCAAGAAGTCCCGACTACGCCGGATGCACGAGTTGGGTGCCGTTGCCGCTGACCGACGCACCGTTGGGCACTCCCGTGCATGACGAGGCGTCGCTGCGCGAGGTTGCCGCGCGTGTCCGCGATGCCGTCGAATAGCTCCAGGTTCACGGGGTCTGATCGACGAGCACCGCGCCTGCCGGCCAGTCGCCGACCGTGCCCAGCGACGTCGGTTCGGTAGTTACGGTCAGCCGCACGACGTCGGCGAGTTGCGCCGGAGCGTCGCACTGGAGATAGTGATCGGCGCTCGGCAGTATCCAGTAGCGATTCAATCCGGGCTTGCCCCTGATGAACTCCTGCCACACATAGTTCGCGACCCGGACCGGGGCGACAGTGTCGTGCAGGCCCCACACCAGGGTGGTGTTGACGTCGCTGGCGGAAAGCGCCTGCAGCCAATTGGTTTCGTCGGCCGCGCGCTCGTTGAGGTACTGAATCGTGTCCGGCAGCACGGCGATCTGCTCGTTGTGCGCGAAGCACTGCGCCAGCGCGGCGATCTCGGAATTGTCTGACCCTCGCCGCGGCATGAACGTCGTCGCACCCATGCCCGCGGCCAGCATCTCCGGCGTGGTGGCGCGTGCGGTGCTGCGCGCGACGGTCGGATCCAGCAGCGCCTTCTGGAAACCAGTCAGATTGGCAAGCGGAAGATAGATATTCGCATTCGTGAAGATGGCCTCGGACGGCGGGCAGGCATCCTCGAGGTCGGCGAACATCGACAGCGCGATCATGCCGATGCTGGTCCCACGGTCGTGGGTCAGCATCGTGTAGTCGGTCAGCTGCCAGACTTGCGTGATCGCGTGGATCAGCAGGCGCGCATCGTCGTAGAGCGAATACGTATAAGGCGCAGAGGGTTTGTCGGACAATCCGTATCCGGGGAAGTCGAGCAGATAGATGTCGAAGTCGGCGTCCAGTTCGCGGGTCAGCGCGTAGAAGTCAATGCTTGCCGTCGGGAAGCCATGCACACAGACCAATGCCGGCGCCCCGGGCGTGCCGCAGCGGCGGGTGAACACGGTGACGTCCGCGCCGGAGTTCGCGGCGGTCGTCGACCGCCAGGGGATTTCCGTTCCGCCGCTTCGCCATTCGTCGAACGCGGTCATCAGGACCCGACCGGGAACACGATTCGGGATGTGCCGAAATGCACCTCATGGGTGGAAGGTGCGAGCTGGCTGCCGGTCGATGTCGCCTCGCCGTGGCCGAGGTTGCGGTCGAAGCGCGGAAAGCTTCCCCCGGCGATGAGCACGCGGATGCGCGTCCCGGCGCGGAATCGGTGCGAGATCGCATCGAGCTCGAGGCTGACCTGGTCGGTCGACTGGGCCAGCCGCCGGTAGCCGTCGCT
The DNA here is from genome assembly GCA_964658855.1 of uncultured Mycobacterium sp. GTDB lineage: Bacteria > Actinomycetota > Actinomycetes > Mycobacteriales > Mycobacteriaceae > Mycobacterium. Next base: position 2,107 of record CBAAAS010000094.1, on the reverse strand, counting down.
GACATTTCGGGAGCGGCCCTTGGCGTCGACTTCGCTGATCCGGACGAACACGTCGACGTACGGATTGTCGGAGCTGTGCGCCAACTCGGCGACAGGGCTGCCGTGCACGACAAGATCGGTGGTGAGGACGTCGCTGGTGAAGCTGAGCACATCGCGTCGCGCCGCCAGCGCGGTGTCGTCGCGGTAGCCGCCGTCGGGGGAGAGCAGTCGCCCCCCGATGGTGGGTGTCGGTTCGTTCGGGTCATAGCGGAAGCTTGCCGAGGAGCCGGCCGTCGGCGCTGTCTCGGCCAGCCCACCACCCGGCTGTAGGTAGAGCGGGCGCGCGGTGGTGGTCGGCGGCCAGTCCGGCAGGGCGCGCCAGCCCTCGTTGGCGACGAAGAACCGGAATCGGCCGGGACGCGGGGTTGCGGGGCGACCGGCGAGGTGGGTGTCCAGCCATTCCTGGGTTTCGCGCGCGATGGTGGCGAGTCCGGTGAGCAGCAGCTGGGTGTGCGTCCACGGCCCCATGGTCAGCGCGACGTCGACGCCCCGCTGACGAAGGTGCCGGAATTGGTGCAGCGTCTGCGGCAAGAACAGGTCTTGCCAGCCGCTGAGCAGCAGCAGGGGCACCTGGATGCGGTCGAGCGCGGAGTCGACTTTCAGCGGTCCCCAGAACGGGTTGTCCTCCGCCGGGGGTGTCAGCCATGACTCCCACCACGTCGCCGCGTCGCCGAGCAGCGCCCGGCCGGACGCGCCCAGCGGCGCCTCGCCGGCTGCACGCACCACGTCTTTCTGGGCGCGCAGCTGGCGGATGCCGGCGCGGAGCCGGCCCGGATCTTCCTGATGCGCAACCAGATTGCTCCAGCCGAGGAAGTCGTTGACGGTGAACGATCCGGTGCCCCAGGCCGAAAGGCTCATATCGTGTGGGCCCGCGACGATCACGCTGGTGACGAGCTCCGGCGGTGGATCCTGCAGCAGTGCGAACTGAGTGAATCCGAGATACGAGATGCCGATCGTGGCGAAGCGGCCGGTGAACCAAGGCTGCCGGCGCATCCACTCCACGGTGTCGGCGCCGTCGGCGGCCTCGTGCGCCATCGGCGCAAAGTCTCCGCCCGACCCGAATGTCCCTCGCACGCTTTGCAACACCACGCGGTACCCGCGTGCGGCGTGCAAGTCGGCGAACACCATCGAGAACGGAAACGCCCGGCCGTAGGGACCGCGGGCTAACAGGGTGCCGACCGTTTCCCCGGTGGGCTCATAGACATCGGCGACCAGTTCGACGCCATCGCGCATCGGGATCTTCACGCTGCTGACCGTGTAGCTCGTGGTCGGCGCGGGCAGCCGCAAGGTCCGGGCGAGCGCCCGGCTGGCGAGGCGTCGGGGCAGCGTGCGCAGCGCCGACCCAGCGGGCCGGTCGGAGGTGGTGGTCACCGCACCAGATTAGGGCGCAACGGCGCCGGCGGGCCTAGAACTTGTAGTACGGCGCAAGCTCGTTGGCGCGCTGCAGGTTGGTGGACGGGCAGTCGACTTCAGGACTGGAATAGATCGTCGAGTAGAACAGCGACTGCTGGATGACCCCGTAACTGGTCTTGAACGCCACCATGCAGGAGAAGTAGAAGTAGCTGTTGTGGTAGGTGGGCTTGAGGTTCCACCACTGCGCCGCGCGGTGGCCGGCGATGGTCGTCTCGACGGCGTCGGCAGGTAGCGACTGGTCGTACTGCCGCCAGACGATCGGCTCGACCGCCAACTGGTAGTTGCCGGCGTCGTAGTGGCAGCGCAGCCCTTCCTCGGGAATCGGCGGGGTGAAACCCAGGCCCAACCGCTGGACCACGGAGAACGGAATGTCCTCACACGGATTGAACGGGCTCGGGTCAGTGGTCGCGACGATCGGGCTCTTCATCGTGGTGGGTGGATCCATCGGGGCCGCCGTGGACCGCAGTTGCACCTTGGACGCTGCTACCGGTGCCGGCGGCGCGCTCTGCCAGACGACCACCACGGCCGTGAACAGGGCGCCGAACGCTGCGAGCAGCCGTAGCTTGCCGACCATGACACCCCCTCTGAACTATGTCCGCTTGCGGGGAGCTTACAAGTCGCACCCGCGCCGCCACAGAGTAAACGAGAACCTGTT
>CBAAAS010000093.1:0-8186 GCA_964658855.1 uncultured Mycobacterium sp. | reverse complement strand
CGTTGTGCAGGCTGATATCGCCGATCGCGGTCATCGTCCACACCGGATAGGTGCTCTTGGCGGTGGCTTTGTTCACGACGCGGGCCAGGTCGTCGCCGACGTTGTCGGCCAGCGCCCGACGCAGGTGAGAAGCCTGCAGCGAGGACATCGTCATGCCCTGGCCGTAGGTGGGGTCGAAGCTGGCCACCGCGTCGCCCAACGGCACGATCCCGGCCGGGAACCGGTCGAGCTTGTGATAGCGGCGCCACCGACTGGTGGGGTAGCGGTGGAAAGCCGGCTCGCCGACCGGCTCGGCGTGGTCCAGCGCACTCGAAATACGTTCAGGCAGAATCTCTTTGGCGAGTGCCAGCATTTCCGGAAAGGTGCGTGGCGGTTCGACTTTCGCGATACCGAAGGTCGTCAACGTCCAGGTGCCGTCCTCATAGCCCAGCAAGCCCAGTCCCAGCGGCTGCTGCACGGATGCGCCGGCGACGATCACCCGCTCCCGAACCGCCCCTTCGGGCAGCCGGAACTGATGCGATGCGTAGCCGATACCCACCTCGACCGTCTTTTCGGGCGGACGCTGATATCCCCACTGCTCCAGCCAGACCGGCAACCGGGTGCCGCGGCCCGCAGCATCTATCACCACGTCGGCTGCCACATATTCCGGCTCGTCGCCGTCGCTGTCGAGATACAACCCGGTCACGCGCTGCGCGTCCGCGTCGAATCGCGGATGGGCCACCGAGCGCTGCTGGATCTCGACATTGGGAATCTTGTAAACCCGCTGCCGGATCTGCCATTCCAGCTGCGGACGGCTGGGCACGTACGCGGTGAACTCGTCGCGCAGACTGTGCCCGGTGCCGAGCACATGACCGGCTGCGCCGAAGTAGATGCAATCCGGCCGGTTCTCCAGGACGGGCACACCGGCGGCCACCATGTCGTCGAGCAGGCCGGGGAACAACCCGTCGAACTCCGCTGCGCCGCGGGCCATCAGCAGGTGAACGTGGCGGCCCTGCGGGACGGCGGTGCGGTTGCTCGGTGTGCTCGGTAGATCGTCGCGTTCGAAGACCGTGACCCGGTCGTAGAAGTCGGACAGCACCCTCGCAGCGCACAGCCCGGCGAGGCTCGCGCCGATCACGACAGCGTGCTTCCTACTATTTCCCCCACCCATCAGGCCACCGTACTAGGTACTGTCCGGGTACATGGTTGATCGCTGGCGCACCAAATCGATCGAGCAGTCAATCGCCGACACCGACGATCCGGACACCCAGCTCCGCAAGGACCTGAGCTGGTGGCACCTCTGCGTTTTCGGGGTGTCGGTGGTGATCGGCGCGGGCATCTTCACCGTCACCGCGTCCACCGCGGGTGACATCACCGGGCCGGCGATCTGGATTTCGTTCCTCATCGCCGCCGTCACCTGCGGGCTCGCCGCGCTGTGTTACGCCGAGTTCGCGTCGATGCTGCCGGTGGCCGGCAGCGCCTACACGTTCTCCTATGCCACCTTCGGCGAGTTCGTCGCCTGGACCATCGGCTGGAACCTGGTCCTGGAGCTGGCGATCGGCGGCGCCGTCGTCGCCAAAGGATGGTCGAGTTACCTGGGCACCGTTTTCGGATTCGCAAGTAGCACAGTCAAGTTCGGCTCGTTGACGCTGGATTGGGGTGCGGTGCTGATCGTGGCGCTGGTGGCCGGCCTGCTGACGTCCGGCACCAAGCTGTCGTCGCAGTTCTCCATGGTGGTCACCGCCGTCAAGGTGTCGGTCGTGCTGCTGGTGATCGTCGTCGGCGCCTTCTATGTCAAGGCCGCCAACTACTCGCCGTTCATCCCGCCGCCGCAGGGTGGTCAGGACGGTACCGGCGTCGACCAGTCGCTGCTCTCGCTACTTACCGGCGCGCACAGCAGCCACTACGGCTGGTACGGGGTGTTGGCCGGCGCGTCCATCGTGTTCTTCGCGTTCATCGGATTCGACATCGTGGCCACCATGGCCGAGGAGACGAAGAACCCGCAGCGCGACGTTCCCCGCGGCATCCTCGTCACGCTCGGCATCGTGACCGTGCTGTACGTGGCGGTGTCGGTGGTGTTGTCCGGCATGGTTCCCTACACGGTCCTGAAGACCACCCCGAACGGTCACGCCAACCTGGCGACCGCCTTCACGGCCAACGGCGTGCACTGGGCTTCCAGCATCATCTCGGTCGGCGCGCTCGCCGGCCTGACCACCGTGGTGATGGTGCTTCTACTCGGTGGCTGCCGGGTGCTGTTCGCGATGGCGCGCGACGGCCTGTTGCCGCGGCAACTGGCCAAGACCGGCTCCCGGGTACCCCGGTGCGGATCACCCTGCTAGTCGCGTTGCTGGTCGCAGTGACGGCCTCGGCGTTTCCGACGGACAAGCTGGAAGAAATGGTCAACGTCGGAACCCTGTTCGCGTTCCTGCTGGTGTCGGCCGGCGTCCTCGTCCTGCGCCGCACCCGCCCGGATCTGCCACGCGGGTTCCGCGCGCCGCTGGTGCCGTTGCTGCCGATCGCCTCGGTGGGCGCATGCGTCTGGCTGATGATCAACCTCACCGTCGTCACCTGGATCCGGTTCGGCCTCTGGATGGGCATCGGGATCGTCATCTACCTGGCTTACGGCCGCCGGAATTCGGTGCTGGCCAGGCGCGATGCCGGTGTCAAAGGCGGTGTCCAACTGGGTAACGACTCCGTTTGAAACGTGCGGTTGCTCACCTTAGGATCGCCGAATCAAGATCATTCGAGGCGCTGAATCGTCGCGCCGCGTTTCGAGGTGCTACGAGTCGCCCGGAGGCCAGCGCTATGACTACAGGATCTACCGACAACACGATGCAGTGGCAGGACAAGAAGCGACGTCTGTGGCTGATGGGACTGGTCTTTCCGACCCTCGTTCTGACCGTCACGCCGTTCATCTGGGCGATGAATCAGTTGGGTTGGTACCCCGCCTCCCAAGTGCTGTTCTGGATCGGCCCGATCCTGCTGTATGTCGTGATGCCAACCCTCGACCTGCGATTCGGGTCGGACGGGCAGAATCCGCCCGACGAGGCCACCCAGTGGCTGGAGGACGACAAGTACTACCGCTTCTGCACCTACGCGTTCGTCCCGTTGCAATACCTCAGCGTGATCGCCGCCGCTTTGACGTTCACCGCGCCGAACTTGAGTTGGTTGGGTCAAGACGGCCCGCTGAGTTGGCCGGCCAAGATCGGTCTGGCCCTGTCGATTGGCGCATTGGGCGGAGTCGGCATCAACACCGCGCACGAGATGGGGCACAAGAAGGAGTCGCTGGAGCGCTGGCTGTCCAAGATCTCCTTGGCGCCGACCGGCTACGGTCATTTTTACATCGAGCACAACCGTGGTCACCACGTCCGGGTGGCGACGCCGGAAGACCCGTCATCAGCGCGCTTCGGTGAGATGTTCTGGGAGTTCTTGCCGCGCAGCGTGTTCGGCAGCCTGCGCTCCGCGTTGCGGCTGGAGGCCCAGCGGATCCGCCGCCGGGGCGGCAATCCGTGGAACCCGAAGACCTACCTGATCAACGACGCTCTCAGCGCCTGGCTGATGACCGTCGTGCTGTGGGCCGCGCTGCTGGCGGTCTGCGGCCCGGCGCTGATCCCGTTCCTGATCATTCAGGCGGTGTTCGGCATCAGCCTGCTGGAGGCGGTCAACTACCTCGAGCACTACGGACTCCTGCGGCAGAAGAAAGCCAGCGGCCGCTATGAGCGCTGCACGCCCGCGCACAGCTGGAACTCCGACCACATCGTCACCAACGTGCTGCTGTACCACCTGCAGCGGCATAGCGACCACCACGCCAACCCAACCCGGCGTTACCAAACGCTGCGCAGCATGGACGGCTCACCGAATCTGCCGTGCGGTTACGGGACGCTGATCGGGCTGACCTATATCCCGCCGCTGTGGCGCAAGCTGATGGACCACCGGGTGATCGAGCACTACGACGGCGACGTCACCCAGGTCAATGTGCAACCGCGGCTGCGCGAGAAGGTGCTGGCCCGCTACGGCGCGACCGCGTGATGGCGGTCTGATCGCTGCCTGAGTTGCGAACCTCTACGACGAAGCCGTAGGCGCTGCGCTCAACCCGTTCGACCTGCTGCGCTTCGTCGGCGTCTTGATTGGTTTACAAAAGTGCCTTCCGTGTCTAGACAAGGGACGCTCAAAGCGCTAATGTCCATTCTCAAGGTGTTATGGCTCACAAGGAGGTAGGCGATATGACCGCCGGATCAACCGAAGACACAACGATGTGGCAGGACCGGAAGCGTGGTCTGTGGCTGATGGGACTGATCGTCCCGACGCTGCTGCTGGTCGTACTGCCCATCATTTGGGGGATGAACCAGCTCGGCTGGCAGACCGCCTCGCAGGGGTGGTTCTGGATCGGCCCGATCCTGCTGTACATCGTGCTGCCAGCGCTGGATCTGCGATTCGGCGCCGACGGCCAGAATCCGCCCGACGAGGCGATGAAGTGGCTGGAGGACGACAAGTACTACCGCTACTGCACTTACGCCTTCATTCCGTTCCAGTACCTCAGCCTGGTCTTGGGCGCTTACCTGTTCACCGCATCGAATCTGAGCTGGCTGGGCTTCGAGGGGTCGCTCAGCTGGCCGGCCAAGATCGGCTTGGCGCTCTCGGTGGGAACGCTGGGCGGCGTCGGCATCAACACCGCCCACGAGATGGGGCACAAGAAAGAGTCGCTGGAGCGCTGGCTGTCCAAGATCACCCTGGCGCAGACCGGCTACGGCCACTTCTACATCGAGCACAACCGCGGCCACCACGTCCGGGTGGCGACACCGGAGGACCCCGCCTCGGCGCGCTTCGGTGAGACGTTCTGGGAGTTCTTGCCGCGCAGCGTCTTTGGCAGCCTTCGTTCGGGATGGCGGCTGGAGGCCCAGCGGATCCGCCGGCAGGGCGCCAGCCCATGGAACCCGAAGACGTACCTGTCCAACGACGTCGTCAACGCGTGGCTGATGACCGTGGTGTTGTGGGGCGCGCTGCTCGCAGTCTTCGGCCCGGCACTTATCCCGTTCCTGATCATCCAGGCGATCTTCGGATTCAGCCTGCTCGAGTCGGTCAACTACCTCGAGCACTACGGACTCCTGCGGCTCAAGAACGAAAACGGCCGCTACGAACGCTGCACGCCCGAGCACAGCTGGAACTCCGACCACATCGTCACCAACCTGTTCCTCTATCACCTGCAGCGGCACAGCGATCACCACGCCAACCCGACCCGGCGTTACCAGACCTTGCGCAGCATGGACGGTTCGCCGAACCTGCCCAGCGGCTACGCGGCGCTGATCGGGCTGACCTACTTCCCGCCGCTGTGGCGCAAGCTGATGGACCACCGGGTGATCGAGCACTACGACGGCGACATCACCCGGGTCAACGTGCAGCCGCGGCTGCGCAACAAGATGCTGGCCCGCTACGGAGCCGCGGCCTGACGGCTGCGTGACGGCTTTCCGGCGGGGCTCGAACAATCAACGGAGGTAACGAAATGAGTGACTACAAACTCTTCATCTGCGTGCAGTGCGGATTTGAATACGACGAGTCCAAGGGCTGGCCGGAAGACGGCATCGCGCCCGGCACCCGTTGGGACGACATCCCTGAGGACTGGAGCTGCCCGGACTGCGGAGCCGCGAAATCCGACTTCGAGATGGTGGAAGTCGCCCGCTCGTGAGCCCGACCGCTGGCGACGATGCAGAGCGAAGCAATGAGGAGGAGCAGCGCTGTGTCATTTAGCGCGACAACGCCGACCGCCGCGATCCACGATCGAGGCGGTCTCGGCGTTGCGCCGGCGACCCAGCCGTACGCCGCAGGAGCGGCGCCACTGAGGGGGAGCGGCGCAAGAGCCACTAGGGTCGCGCGTATGCGAAGGGTCCCGTACGCCGAGGCGTCGCGGGCCCTTCTGCGTGACTCGGTGCTCGATGCGATGCGCGAGCTGCTGGGCAGCCGCGACTGGTCGTCGATCACGTTGGCCGACGTGGCTCGCGCCGCGGGTATCAGCCGGCAGACCATCTACAACGAATTCGGCTCACGGCAGGGCCTGGCCCAGGGCTACGCGCTGCGGCTCGCCGACCGACTGGTCGACGCCGTCGAAGACGCCATCTACGCCAATGTCGGCGACGTCTACGCCGCCTTCCTGCAAGGCTTTCGGGCGTTCTTCGCCGATTCGGCGGCCGACCCGCTGGTGATCTCGCTGCTGACGGGCGTGGCGAAGCCCGACCTGCTGCAGATCATCACCACCGACAGCGCGCCGATCATCACCCACTGCTCGGCCCGGTTGACGTCGTCGTTCGTGAACAGCTGGATGCGCGCCAGCGAAGAGGACTCCGGGATGCTCGCCCGCGCCATCGTGCGGCTGGCGATGAGCTACGTGTCCATGCCGCCGGAGGCCGACCACGACGTGGCCGTTGACCTGGCGCGACTCATGACGCCCGCGGCCGAGCGCTACGGTGAGCTCAGGGAAGACTTCGAGTCGGGTGTCCCGGGTGGGACCACCGGCGAAGGCGGGGAAGCCAAAGAATAGGCTTGTCGTCACCGACTGACCTCAGATCGCGGCCGAGCATACGTCGCGACTATTATGTAACCAAGCTAATTAGTTGACCGGAGGAATGGGTAGTACATGACTACGACCGAACAGAAGCTGACCGCCGATGTGGTGAACGGGCTCGACTTCAAGGTGGCCGACCTGTCGCTGGCCGAATACGGCCGCCGCGACATCGAGCTCTCCGAGCAGGAGATGCCGGGTCTGATGTCGCTGCGCCGTGAATACCACGACGTCCAGCCGCTGAAGGGGGCCCGCGTCTCGGGCTCGCTGCACATGACCGTGCAGACCGCGGTGCTGATCGAGACGCTGACGAGCCTCGGCGCCGAAGTTCGATGGGCGAGCTGCAACATCTTCTCCACCCAGGACCACGCCGCCGCCGCGGTGGTCGTCGGGCCGCACGGCACCCCGGAAAAGCCGCAGGGCGTTCCGGTCTTTGCGTGGAAGGGCGAGACGCTCGAGGAGTACTGGTGGGCCGCCGAGCAGGTTCTGACCTGGCCCGGTGAGCCGACCAACCTGATCCTCGACGACGGTGGCGACGCCACCATGCTGGTGCTGCGTGGCGCGCAGTTCGAGAAGGCCGGTGTGGTGCCGCCCGACGAGGACGACGACTCCGACGAGCACCGGGTGTTCCTGAGCCTGCTGCGCAAGAGCTTGGAAGCCGACAAGAACAAGTGGACCAAAATCTCTGCGGCGATCAAGGGTGTCTCCGAGGAGACCACCACCGGCGTGCTGCGCCTCTACCAGTTCGCCGCTGCCGGTGACCTGGCCTTCCCGGCGATCAACGTCAACGACTCGGTGACCAAGTCGAAGTTCGACAACAAGTACGGTTGCCGGCACTCGCTGATCGACGGCATCAACCGCGGCACCGACGTGCTGATCGGTGGCAAGAAGGTGCTGATCTGCGGCTACGGCGACGTCGGCAAGGGCTCGGTGGACTCGTTGGCCGGCCAGGGCGCGCGGGTGACCGTCACCGAGATCGACCCGATCAACGCGCTACAGGCGCTCATGGAGGGCTACGACGTCAAGCGTGTGGAGGACGTGATCGGCGAGGCCGACATCGTCATCACCACCACCGGCAACAAGGACATCATCACCCTCGAGCACATCAAGGCGATGAAGGATAAGGCGATCCTGGGCAACATCGGCCACTTCGACAACGAGATCCAGGTCTCGCGGTTGGAGAAGTCCGGTGCCACCAAGGTCAACATCCGCCCGCAGGTCGACCTGTGGACCTTCGGCGACACCGGCAAGTCGATCATCCTGTTGTCCGAAGGTCGGTTGCTGAACCTGGGTAACGCGACGGGCCACCCGTCGTTCGTGATGAGCAACAGCTTCTCCAACCAGGTCATCGCGCAGATCGAGCTGTGGACCAAGAACGACGAGTACGACAACGAGGTCTACCGGCTGCCCAAGCACCTCGACGAGAAGGTGGCCCGTATCCACGTGGAGGCCCTCGGCGGCGAGCTGACCAAGCTCTCCAAGGAGCAGGCGGAGTACATCGGCGTCGACGTGGACGGCCCGTACAAGCCGGACCACTACCGTTACTGAGTTACCGCTCGACGGCTGAACGCCCGCTAGGGGGGCGTTCAGTGTCGAGTGCCCGGTCAGCCGGGCATCAGCACGGCGCGGATAGGCTCGCGCCGTGCTGATTGCT
>CBAAAS010000092.1:0-8293 GCA_964658855.1 uncultured Mycobacterium sp. | reverse complement strand
AAGGGTTGGGGGAGTTGATCATTGGTCACTGGGCGCGTCCGTGTCATGTGGCCGGCCACTGTGGCCTGCGGCGGACAGCAGGCTGACCTCGAAGCGGTCGCAATCAGTTCATGGCACCGAGGATCGGCTCGGACTCGATGAGCCCTTCGTCGCTGGGTTCGATGCCTTGGCCGAAGACGCGCGCCGCTTGGCGGTCCCGCAGTTCGCGATGTGCCACCGCAGGCGGTTCAAAGCCGTAGCGGCTCCGAGCTTCTGCAGGAGTGAGTATTTCAGCGGTGACCGGCGGAACGCCGAGCTTGATCGGCGCCACCACAGGATGGGTCATCGGGGAGAGCACTTTGAGCAGTGCCAGCTCCGCGCGTGGGCTGATGTTGATAAGCCGGAAGGCGGTCCACAAGATCGGGCGGACGAGAACGTCGACGATTCGCGGCTGATTGATACCGCTCATCTCACGCATCCATCGGGGCATGGTGGCGATGGTGCCGGCGCGCAGCACCTCGGCAGACACTCGGGCCATCGGTCGGAACACCGTCGGCATGGGCGGCAGCATGACCTTGGCGTCGAGCAAGTGGTGCATGGCTTGCACGGCGATGTCACTGGCGGCCAGCTGGGGGCGCATCCATTCGAAGTAGCGCCGAATCCCATCGCGGGTGCGGGGCACGTCGTGCGGTGCGCAGGTCTGCAGTTCGGCGGCAACCGCACATTCCTGCCAGTACTGCGCCTCTTCTTGCGCGGAAAGTTTTCCGGGGCCGTACTTCTCGTAGGCGTAGAGGATCGAATGCCACGCGGTGAGGTGGATCCACAGCTGGGAGGCCGGGTCGTTGGCGTCATACGGCTTACCGCCGTAGGGTTCGGTACCGATAGCTTTGGAGTGGATCTTCACCAAAATGTCAGCAGCGGTGGAAGTTTCACGCGACCCGCCGAAGGCCACCAGCGCGAAGTAATGCAACGTTCGGTCATAACGGGTGCGGGGCCGCTTGTAGATGTCGTGAGTTTTATCGACCGCGGCGATGAGGTTGGGGTCGAGTTCCTCGACGACCACGGCCCGCTGGAACCCGACTACCAGTGAGGTGGGGTAGCCCCACACCTTCCAGGCCGCCGAGTCCGGTCCGAAAAACCCGTAGTCCTGGTGCGGGGTCACCCTGCCCGGCGCGCCAACCTTCGCCAGTTGTGTCGTTGCGGTGCTCAGTTTTTCGGTGCCGAGTTGGCGTAGTCGCTCTGGCCGCAGAGTGCGTAGCACGGTCATGGTTGTTCCCTTCGCGACGCTGCTGGATTTGGGCATGATCCGAACCCTAGTTCAGAAAGCTTCGCATGTGAAGGTTTTTAATTCAACTATGTATATTTTTTCTACAGGTACGTAGCAATTATTGGGCGCTTACGCCGAACTGCGGCGTCGGCGGCGTTCGACAGGTTGGTCGCGCGCACTAAGCACCGGCGGCGAAACCTATTGTGGAGACGTGTTGGACGCGGTGCTCGGGGTCTCGATGACGCCAACCTCGGTACGTACCGTTCTTGTTGCGGGTGCAGAGGCGGACGGCGTCGCCGTCAACCACGGCAACTTTGACATCGCACACGGCGCGGACCTGCCGTCCGGCACCACGACCGAGCAGATCATCGCTACCATCCTGATCACCCGGGAGACGGCGGCCGGCGCCGGTTACCAGGTGAAATCCGTCGGGGTGACCTGGCTCGACGTCGCGGCAGCGACTGCTCTGCGCGAGGGTCTGGCGACGCGCAGGGTCGACAACGTGCTGCTGGTGTCGCCGTTCCATTCCGCGGTCGCGCTGGCCCGCGCGGCAGGCGAGTCAGCCGGGTATGACCACACGGCGCTGTTGTGCATCGAGCCGGACGTCGCGACGCTGGCAGTGGTCGGTTCGGCTGACGGGTTGGTCGTCGAGGTACGTCGGCGATTCCTTCCGCACGACGACGAGGAAGCGGTCACCGCGTTGGCCGAGATCGTCAGGGACGCCGGTGCTATGGACGGCGGCCCGCAAGGGGTGTTCGTCGTCGGCTCCGGGGTCGATATCCCGCTGATCATGCCCACGTTGGTCGACGCGACGTCGCTGCCCGTCAGCGCACCGGAGCAGCCCGAGTCCGCGCTGGCCCGGGGCGCGGCGCTGGCGTCGGCGGACACCGAGATGTTGACGTCGTCCGCGATTGAGTTGGCCCGCAAAGAAGGTCGGGCCGCCGGTTATACGCACATCGCACTGCTGTGTATCGAGCCGGATTCGGCGACCTCGGCGGTGCTGAACACTTACGACGACTCGGTCGCGGAGGTGCGTCGGCGGTTTCTGCCGAGTGACGACGCCGCGGCGTTGACCGCGCTCGTGGCGATGGTCAAAGGTGTGGATGCGACGGAAGGCGGCCCGCAGGGAGTGTTCCTGCTCAGCTCCGGCGTCGACGTCCCGCTGATCATGCCGGATCTGGCTGCGGCCACGTCACTTCCGATCAGCACACCCGAACAGCCCTCGGTGGGGCCGGCCCGGGGCGCGGCGCTGGCACCCGCGAACGCCTCGTCTCTGGTGTCATCCGCGGTCGCGTTGGCCCGGGCGGCAGGCGAGTCAGCCGGGTACGACCACACGGCACTCCTGTGCATCGAACCGGACGTCGCGACCCTGGCCGTGGTCGGCACGACGGACGGGATGGTCGTCGACGTACGCCGGCGGTTTCTGCCGCATGACGACGACGAAGCAGTGGCCGCGCTCGCCGACATCGTCAAAGGTGCAAGCGAGATGGAAGGCGGCCCGCAGGGCATCTTCGTGGTCGGCTCCGGCGTCGACGTCCCCCTGATCATGCCCGCCCTGGCCGAGGTCACATCCCTACCAGTCACCGCGCCCGAGCAGCCCGCGGCGGCTCGGGCCTCCGGTGCGAACCCGGCCCGCTCGCCCCTGTTCGCCTCGTCGACCGCGTTTCTCGACGGACAAGGTCAAGGCGCCGCTGCCGCACAACACGTGCCCACGCAGCCTGGGCCGGTGGTCCTGGAAGCCCGCGGCCTGTTCAAATCGTTCGGCTCCGGCCCGACGGCGATTCCGATCATCCACGACATCAACCTGCGGATCACCGCCGGCGAATTCGTCGCCATGGTCGGCCCCTCGGGCTCGGGCAAGTCGACGTTGCTGAGCATCCTCGGGTTGCTGGAGCCTCCGACGAGTGGCGAGGTTCTGGTGAACCAGGTGAGCGTCGCGCGGCTGTCCGCGCGGGAACTGGCCGGCGTCCGCGGCCGCATGATCGGCTACGTGTTCCAGTCGTTCAATCTGCTGGCGGGACTGTCGGTGGCCGAGAACGTGATGCTGCCGAGTCTGCTGGCCGGTCAGTCCGGTCGCATCCAGTACGACCGGGCCATCTCGCTGCTGGACCAGTTCGGGCTTGCCGGCATGGCCAAACGGGTGCCCGCGGAATTGTCCGGAGGTGAGCAGCAGCGCGTCGCGATCGCCCGCGCCCTGTTCATGGCGCCGCAAGTCGTGCTCGCCGACGAGCCGACGGGCAACCTCGACACCAAGAACGGCCGCCGCGTGATCGAAGCGCTCTACAACCTCAATGCGACAGGCCAGACCATCGTGATGGTCACCCACGACCGATCGATCGCCGACGAAGCACCCCGGTTGGTCTCCCTCCTCGACGGCCGCATCGAAAGTGATGAGCGGCAAACCCGACATGATGGCGCGGCATGGCGAGCACCGCACTAGCCGCTGCCGTCAGCGTCCTGCGGCTGATCAACCTCCGGGCCATTCGGCGGCACACACTTCGCGCGCTGCTGGCGTCGCTGTCCCTCGGTGGCGGGGTGGCCATCGTCGTCGCGGTGATGATCGAGACCAGCAGTGTCCAGTCCGCCATCGATGGCGTCGGCTACCGGATCGCCGGCCCCGCGCCGCTGCGCATCGTCGGCGCCGCAACCCAGGGCGGGATCGGGCCGGCGGTGATCAACACCGCTAGCCAGGTGCCGGGTGTGACGGTGCTCGCCCCCGTGGTCCGCGCCGCGACGCAGGTGCGCGACGGCAACCAGGACACCGTCGTGCTGGCGTTGGGAATCGACTGCTCTGCCCGCTGGATCATCGACCCGAAAGTGTGCGGAGCGGGACAAAAAGAGCCGCAGGTCATGGCGACCTCGACCACCTTCGGTCGCTCGTTGGGCAAGTCCGCGACGCTGGCCACAGACACCGGTCAACTGCCGATATCGGGACTCGCCCAGATCCCGCAGCTCGACGACATCAACAACGGCCGCGTCGTCGTGCTGCCGCTGAGCGCGGCCAAGGTGCAGTTCGCCCGCGGCGATCGGGCGGACAGCGTCTACGTCACGCTGGCCGAGGGCGCCGGCGCGGCCGACGTCCAGACACGTATCGCCGACGCGCTGGACTCGCTGGGACCGGGATACCGGGTCTTGACCCGCAACGATCCCGCGGCGGGATTCAACGTCAACGTCGTGCTGTTTCCCCTCCTGGCGATCTTCGCCCTGATCGCCGTCGGGGTCGGGGTGATCCTGATCGCCCAACTCACCCGGTTGTCGATTCAAGAACGCCGCCGCGAAGTCGCCATCGCCGCGGCTCTGGGTGCCTCGCCGCTGTCCGCACTCGTAGGGTTTCTCGCCGAAGCCGCCCTGCTCGGCGCCGCCGGATCGGTCGTCGGCGTCCTGCTCGGCGCCATCATTGCCAGACCTGTCGTCGCCAGTGCCAGTGACCTGACGCAGCAGTTCGTCGGCGTCAACGTCCCCGTGGTGGTAGAACCCGGTGTCGTCGTGGCGGGACTGGGAATAGGTGTCCTGCTCGCCTTGCTCGCCGCCATCGTCCCCAGCGTCTCGGCCTCGAAAACCCCGATCGCGACCGAGCTTTCCGGCCGCGCCGCCTACGAGGACACCAAGTCGGCGAGCATCTGGCCCAAGGCCGCGGGGTTGCTCGCCACCGGCTTCGCCGGTGTCTTCCTGGTGTGGTCGGCGACATTGTCGGGTGGGCTCGCACCGGCGCAGGCCGCGATCGCCAACGGTTCGGTCGTGCTGGCAATCGTCGGATTGCTCTTGGCCGCAGCGTATTTCAGCGCACAAATCCTGGCTTCGATCCGACTGCAGCCGGACCGCGCGCACAGTGCAGTCCTGGCGATCGCGTTCACCGGGCTGCGTACGGACCAGACCCGGACGACCGCGATAGCGGGTGCCGTCGCGGTCCCGGTCGCCGTCGCCACACTGCTGTCGGGGTTCTTGGTGGCCATCGATCGCGGCGTCGAAAACGTGGCGCAGGCGCAGGCGAGTGATCGCCTGGTGGTGACCACCACTCGTTTCACCGACTGGGGATCCACCGACGCGAAGTTCTCACCCGACAGCATGACGAGGCTTGCGGCCCTGCCGGGTGTGGGCGGTCTCGAACGAATGGCGGAAATCGAGATCACCATGGCCGGCGGATCGTTGGCCTACGTACGAGCCGAGGATCGCCCGACCTTCTCGTATCAGGTTTTCGCCGGGCAGCCCCCGAACGCGAGCGTCGACGCAGATCAACTCGTGATCGGCGGAATACTGGCCCGCCAGAATGGAATTCGGGTAGGCGACACCGTCCTGCTGGGCAGCGGACCCACGGCACGCAGAATCCCCGTAGGGACCATCGTGGCTACCCCTGAAGTGGGCGGCCTCCGGATCCAGATGTCCTACCGGCTTGCCGAGCAGATCTTCGGCCGCCAGCCGCCCGGGTTGGTTTTCATCAAGCCGGCGGCGGGTGCCAGCCTGCAACGCATCGCCGACGAGATCAAGGCCGGCCACTTCAACCAGCCGCTCACCGTTGTCGACGCGAACGGGTATCGAGTGTCGGTGGTCGACGGTGAATCCCGTTTTCTCGCACCGCTGAACACCCTGAAATACGGTCTGCTCGCGATCGCGTTCATATCGGTGTCGTCAACGCTGCTGCTGCTCGGAATTCGGCGACGCCGTGAGATCGCCTTGATTCAGGCGCTCGGTGCCACCCCGAAGAAAGTTTTCGCGGTGACCACCCTGGAAGCCGTCATCGCAAGCGCGACAGGTGCCGTGCTCGGCGCGGTGGTGTCCGTCCCGATCATCGCTGCGGTCGGGCGGGCCGCGATCGTCGACGTGGGATCGGTGACTCCGCTGATCTTCCCGATGTCCGAGGCGATCGGGTACGCGACCCTGGCTATCTTGGCAGCGGTCCTGGCGGCGGTGGTCCCGGCGTGGAAGACCACGCAGGCCGCACTTGCGCCCCAATTACGAGACGAGTAGCTGCGATCAGAAACGGTAGGTCGTGCAGCCGACCTGAAGCCCGGAGCCGACGCTGACGATCAAACCGACGTCGCCCGAACCCACCAAGCCGTGCTGCCAGGCGTGCTGCAATCCGTGCGGCACCGACGAGGAAAACGGGTCGGTGTCGGTGGCGGGCGCGACGAAAAGCGAACTCGCAACGCCTAATCGGGTGGCGAGATCTTCGCGGTCGGGCTGCGTCAGATGCGGCGGAAACACGGCGTCGATGTCGGACGGAGCGATCGCCTCGAGCTTGAGCAGTTCGCCCACCGCATCGGCGATGATGTCGAGATAGTGAGCGGTCAAGTCCGGGTCGCGGTTGATTTCCAGCCACGTCCGGCCATCGGAGTGTCGGGTGTAAGTGGTGAGCGCTTCGGCGTACTCGGGGTAGTGGCGGAACACGAAACGGCCGAATCCCTTGTTGCCGTTGGCCGGTGACAGGATCACCGCTGACCCTGTCTCGCTCAGGCCGTAGGCGGGGTGGGTGTCGCTGCCGAAGTTGTTCTCGGTCTCGGAGGCGACGACCATTGCGTGCCTGGTCTTTGCCGCGCCGATCATCTGGACGGCGACCTGGCAGGCGTTGAGGAATCCGACTGCGCCGTTGAACACGTCGAAGGCAAGCGTTTTGGGGCCGTCGGGGGAACGGATGTCGTCGTTCACCCCGAGCTCGCCGGCTACCAGCGCGGCAATGGCCGGCTCGCTGATGAACTCGTCGCGGTACACGCCGGCGTGGACGATCAAGCCGAGCTCGTCACGGTCGAGACCGCTCTGATCGAGACACTGTGCGGCGGCCTGGGTAGCCAGTTCCACCGAGCCGCGCGACCCGGGCGGGCCGGCGGGGACGATGCCGACCCCGGTGATAGCCACCGCGGGTGGCGGTGGTGGCTCGGTGGTCGCGGCTTCGAGCGGCACCTCGTTGCGGCGGTGGTCCGCAGAACCGCGGCGCAGCCGATCGGGCAGGTCGTCGAAGGTGTACAGGGCGGCGCCGACGGTCTGGCCGGAGCCGCTGATGCCGAAGACCACGTTGTCGCCGGACCTGATCCGGTTGCTCAGGATGTGGTCCTTGAGGGCGACGAAATGTGTTGTACTGGCTGTGTTTCCACGCTCAGCCAGGTTATTGATGGTGTTGCCTGGGTTGGCGGACCCTTCGCCGAACATCCGATTCACAGCGCCGACGGCGTCGTTGAGCGACGACTCCGACGTCTGGTGCATCACGATGTGGTCGGAGTGTTCCGGGCGCCAGCCGTGGCGGCGCATCACACCGGCTACGTAAGGCACCGCTGCCTTCACCGCGATCGCGGTCGCCGCAATCGAGTCGACCGTCATGATCGCGCCACCCTCCGGCCCGCCCGTCGCTTTTCCGATGCACATGGGCGCGTAGCGGCTGAGCGTGGCGATGTCGATGTCGTGGAAGCCGGCGCGATTATTGGGACCACGTTCCAGAATCACTGCGGCACCGGCGTCCCCGACGGTCAGGCACGCGAGTCGCGGATCCATCGGACCCTCGATTTCTCGTTGTGCGGTCTTGCTGATGTGGGTGATGTATTCGCCGCTGACCACCATGGCGCGGCCGACCAGACCGGTCTGCAGGAACGCGTCTGCGATGGCGATCCCGGTGAACATTCCGGCACACGCATTGGTGATGTCGAAAGCCAGCGCGTTGTCGAGGCCGCACTGATCCCGCAGCCGCGCCGCCGTGCTGGGCTCGAAGACGAATTTCTGGTCGGGCCCGTCGTATCGGGAAATGCTGCAGGAGATCAGCAGGTCGACCTCCGCCGGCCGGTAACTCGACCGGGACAGGCAGTCGGCCACGGCTTGGCGGGCCAGGTCGATGGCGAACTCCCCGTCGGCCGCGACCCGCCGGTGCGTGATCCCGGTCAGCTTCTCCAGCGGTATGCCGATGTCGTTGACGCAGCCGGCGAGAAGATCCGCAGTCGACACCTCTGCGAAAGGCAGGTAGGTGCCGATGCTTTCGATCACGGTGTTGCGGGCCGGCCGCTCTGCCGCGGGCAACGGCTGTGGTTCAGGGTTCGGCGTGACGTTGTCCGGCATGATGTCGTCCGG
>CBAAAS010000091.1:0-8296 GCA_964658855.1 uncultured Mycobacterium sp. | reverse complement strand
AGATTCTGATGCCGGTTTTCGGCTCCAACGACGCCAGAGAAGGCGCGACCGCGTTCGCCGAGAAGAGGCCGGCCAAATGGACCGGCACCTGAGCTCAGGCGGCCCGATCCTGCTCTAGGTCCTCGGCCTCGGCGCTGTCTTCGGCGGTCACCGGACCGGCCACCCCCGCCGCGGCGTCGGTGGTCGGAACCGGTGCCAGACCTGGTTCCGGGGTGCGCATCATGGTCGCGCGCGCATCCAGCACGTGGCCGATGAAGAAGTCGTACAGCAGGATTCCGACGACGGCGCCGAGCAGCGGCACGAACACCGGGATCCACCAGTAGTTGGTGGTCTGCCCGTAATTGCCGGGCAACGCCAGCTTCCCCCAGCCCTCGAGCCAGGCGAACACGCGCGGACCGATTTCGCGCGCCGGGTTGAGCGCGTACCCCGCGTTGGTGCCGTAGGAACAGCCGATCACCGCGATGACGAAGCCGATCAGCAGCGGCGCCAGGTTGCCTGCGGGCGCTTGGTTCCGGTTGTCGATCAACGCCGCGATCAGCACGACGAGGATCGCGGTGCCGACCAACTGGTCGACCACCGGCCCGACGTAGCCGCCGTGAAAGTACTGGGCGGGTGAGGTCGCGAAAATTCCGTACGTGTCCATCGCCTCTGCTCGGGCTATGCCGGCGTCATGGGCCTCGATTGCGGGCCGATACACGGCATAGACGGCAGCGGCTCCACAGAAGGCACCGGCGATCTGGGCTACCCAATACGGAATTACGTTGCGCCAATCAAACTTTCGCGCGACGGCGAAAGCCAGCGTCACCGCCGGGTTGAAGTGCGCACCGCTGATACCGCCGGAGACGTAGGCGGCAAGCATTACGGCGAACGCCCAGCCAAAGACGTTGATCAGCCAGTTATCCGGGCCGAACGGAACGCTCTGCCGCCCGGAACCGGGCAGGCCGACGGTGTTCACGGCGCAGGTGCCGAGGCCGAGCAGCAGCAGCACGAAGGTGCCGAAGAACTCGGCCAGCATGGCGCCGGCTATCCCGGCGCGGACCCTGGTGAAAGTGGAGTGCGTGGGCGATAGATCTGCTGTAAGTGTCGTCAACGCGATATTCCCAACTCGCTCGTGGTTGCTTGGTCAACTACTGGCGAACCCGAAGCGGGTAGCCCACACGTCCGCAGGTAAACGGCATCGTCGCAGTGACATCGGCCACGACGCGGGTGTCATTGTGACGTCATCTAAACTGGCATGACACTTCGGGCAAGCTTTGTAACGTGTGGACTGCACAGAAAGAGCGAGCGTGAGTATTTCGTTACTTCTCGAGATGGCCAGCTCGAGCGATCCCGAACGGACGGTGGTCGTCTCCGGGGATGTCCGCCTGACCGCACAGCAGCTCAGCGATCTGGCCGACGGCGGCGCCGGCATCATCTCCCGCTCGCAGGCTTCGCACGTCGTCTACGTCGGCCTCGGCGGCGCCATGTTGCCGCTGTTGATCTTCGCGTCGGCGCGGGCCGGGTTGGCCTTCACACCGATCAACTACCGGCTGTCCGCCGACGGCATCAAGACGCTGATCTCCCGACTACCCGATCCACTGGTGGTCGCCGACAGTCGTTACCTCGATGAGCTGGGTGGGCCGGCCGGGCTCGAAAGCACGGCCAAGCAGGTGATCCTGTCCGACGATTTTCTGGCCCAAGCTCGCGACGCGGAGCCGGTTGTCGAATTCGCCGACCCGGACTCGGTGGGCATCGTGCTGTTCACCTCGGGTACCACGTCGCAACCCAAAGCCGTTGAGCTCACCCACAACAACCTGACCAGTTATGTCACTGGCACAGTCGAATTCGGGTCCGCCGAGGAGACCGACGCCGCGCTGATCTGCGTTCCGCCGTACCACATCGCCGGCGTCAGCGCGGCCCTGTCGAATCTCTACGCGGGCCGCAAGATGGTCTATCTGCCGGTATTCGACGCGCAAGAGTGGCTACGGCTGATCGACGCCGAGCACGTGACCAGCGCGACGGTGGTCCCGACCATGCTGGACCGGATCGTCACGGCGTTGGAAGGCGGCGGGCATCGGCTGCCGTCGCTGCGCA
Source organism: uncultured Mycobacterium sp. (assembly GCA_964658855.1). Taxonomy (GTDB): domain Bacteria; phylum Actinomycetota; class Actinomycetes; order Mycobacteriales; family Mycobacteriaceae; genus Mycobacterium. The sequence goes on along the minus strand of CBAAAS010000091.1, from coordinate 6,223 downwards.
ATCTGGCCTACGGCGGATCGAAGGTGCCGTTGCCGCTGGTGCGCAAGGCGCTGGAACTGTTGCCGCACGTCGGTTTCGTCAATGCCTACGGATTGACCGAGACGAGTTCGACGATCGCCGTGCTGACGCCCGACGACCACCGAGAGGCTCAAGCCGCCGCCGACCCGGCCGTGCTGAAGCGGTTGGGTTCGGTCGGACAGCCGGTGCCGAGCGTCGAGGTGCAGATCCGCGGCGAGGACGGCGCGGTGCTGCCGGCGGGGCACACCGGCGAGCTGTTCGTCCGGGGTGAGCAGGTGTCGGGTCGCTACACCGGGATCGGCTCGGTGCTCGACGCGCAAGGGTGGTTCCCGACCAAGGACATCGCCACCCTCGACGCGGGCGGGTACCTCTTCATCGGTGGCCGCAGCGACGACACGATCATCCGCGGCGGGGAGAACATCGCACCCGCGGAACTGGAGGATGTGCTCGTCGAACACCCGCAAGTGCGCGAGGTTGTGGTCGTCGGGGTCGAGGATCCGCAGTGGGGGCAGGCGATCGTCGCGGTGGTGGTTCCGGCCGTCGGAACCGATCCCGACGCCGAGGAATTGCGCGAGCATGTCCGCAAGAATTTGCGGGGGTCGCGGACCCCTGACCGGGTAGTCTTTCGCGACGAGCTGCCCACCAACGCGACGGGCAAGGTGCTTCGCCGCGACATCGTCGAAGAGCTTCGCGCCGCTCCGGCCGAGCAGTAACGAACCGAGGATCGAAATCATGATCAAGAACGGAACCCGTCTGGCGAGCCAGGTCTGCGACGCCCAGGTGATCGTCGTCCGCAGCGCCGACAGCCTCGATGATCTGCGCTGTGGTGGAGCCCCGATGGTGGCGCTGGGTGCCGAGCGTTCCGGTGAGCTGGATCCGGCGTTCTCCGACGGCGCGGTGATGGGCAAGCGTTATGTCGACGACGCGGGCGCCGAGGTGTTGGTGACCAAGGCCGGCGCCGGGACGTTGGCCGTGGGCGAGACTGCGTTGAGCCTCAAGGAAGCCAAGCCGCTGCCGGCCAGCGACTGACTAACTCTCTGGGACTCCGTTGCGACGAACGAATTCCCTTGCCTTGACCAGGAACTCGAGCTGCTCGTAGACCTTGTGCAACGGCTCGCTGCTGTGGGCCGATCGGCAGAGTATGACGGCGCCTTCCAGTGTGGCGATCGACATCACCGCCAACGAGTCGGCGTCTGAGTCCGCGAAGCCGTCGGCGACGAACGCCCACGTGAGTGCCTTCCGCCAGTGCGTGAAAATCCGCGCGGCTTCGTCGGACAGCCTGACTTCGTCATCGGCCGCGCCGATCGCTGCGGCGACCACCGGGCAGCCCGCGTGGAAGTCGCTTTCCGCGAGCACGCGTTCCCAGAAGTCAACGAACTGCCGGAGTAGGACTTTCGCGCCGCGGCCGGCGGCGTCGTCGATGTCGGCCGTGATCGCATCCCCGGCGAAGTGCAGAGCCTCGGCGAGGATCTGGTTGCGGCCTTCGGGGAAGTGGTAGTACACCGACCCGCGGGGTGCGCCGCTGCGGGTGAGCACCTCGTCGATGGTCACGCCGGCGGCGCCGCGTTCGCGCATCACCTCGGCGGCGCTGATCAGCATTCTGGTGCGGGTATCGCCGCGCTTGCGGCGTGCTTGTGTCGCGATTGTCATGCGCGGGCTATCACCCGGTGGTCAGGCTGCGCGGGTGTAGCGAAGCTGCGGCATGCGCCATTGAATGGATCGCGGGTGGAACCGCGTGGGTCGCAGCGTGTTGCGCCGCAGACCTGCCCATTCACCGCTCAAGCGGTAGCCGGCGACGTTCACTTCGACGATCAGCATGGTCTCTCCTGAGGACTATGTAAGAGACCATATAAGACTCGCGTCCAGCAAGCAACCGCTGGGGCCTCCCGTTGCTGGATAGAGACCTAAAAAGACCGACAATCTTAAAACTTCACAGTGAGCCGAAGGGCACGCGATTATGCAGGATTGCATATCAACGGAATTTCCGCGCGCGTGTACCTGGCAGTTTTGTCATATTCCACTGCGTTCCAGGTAGTCACTGCAAAATGCTGCTGTGGACGGGGGGACGACGCAGCGAGTTGCCGAATCCCGAGCGGTCCATGATCTTCTGACGCGGGCGCGGATCGGTCCCGCGGGCCTGGTGGTCGAGGGCGAGGCCGGTATCGGTAAGAGCACGCTGATGTTCGGCGCCGCCGCCGAGGCGGAGTCGCGTGGCTTTCGGGTGCTCTCGACGCAGGGGTCGCCCGCCGAGGTGACATTCGCGTACGCCTCGGTGGCGGACCTGTTGCGGGAGGTCGACAGCGAGACGTTGACCTCGTTACCGGAGCTGCAGCGGCTTGCCTTGGAGCGTGCACAGATCGGCGAGGTTGACGGCGGAGGCCCGGCCACCGACGAGCGGACGGTAGCCGTCGCACTTTTGTCGGTGATCGAACGCTGCGGCACACAGGGCCCGGTCCTGCTGGTCATCGATGACGCTCAATGGCTGGATGCCTCCAGTCGCGCGGCGATCGGCTTCGCCGCACGCAGACTCACCGGACCGGTCGGGATCGTGCTGAGCTTTCGCACCGGCGACCCGGACTCGGCCGACGACCGATCGTGGCTGCAATTCCGCCACCCGGAGAGTCTCGGCCGGGTGAACATGCAGCCGCTGAGCCATCGATCGTTGCATGTCATGATCGCGGAGCGACTGGGCCACGCTCTGCCGCGTCCGACGATGTCATGGATCTACGAAATCTCGGGCGGCAATCCATTTTTCGCGATCGAGTTGGCCCTCGCGGCAGCTGACGACGTCGCCGCCAACAAAGTCGAATTGCCCGGCAGCTTGGCCGCATTGGTCCGCAACCGCCTCGGTCGCGCCGACGACGACGCCGCTGAAATCCTGCTGGCCGCGGCGTGCAGCGCCGCACCGACCGTCGAAATGATCGCACGTGCCACCGGAACGTCGACATCGAATGTCGTCGAAATCCTCGAACCGATGGAGCGTTCCCGCATCGTTGTCATCGACGGGAATCGGGTGCGATTCGCTCATCCACTATTCGCCACCGGCGTGTATACCGAAGCCGCATCCGCGCGCCGCAGGGCGATGCACCAGACGCTGGCCACCATCGTCGAGCGGCCGGAGATCAGGGCGCGCCATCTGGCTCTGTCCGCCACCACCGGCGACGAGACAATGCTGTCGGCACTGGACGCGGCCGCTGATGCAACCACCGCGCAGGGAGCGCCCGCGGTCGCGGCCGAATTGCTTGAACTGGCAATCAAATTGGGTGGCGATATCGTGTGGCGGCGCATCCGTGCCGGGGAGCTGCATTTCCGCGCGGGCTCCTTCGCGGCTGCGCGCGATCACCTGCAGACTGCGCTCACCGAGGCGCCCCCCGGGGCGTTGCACTGTATGGCCTTGATGTGGCTGGGTGGTGTCAACGCCTACGACGACGACATGGCCGGTGCGGTGGAGGCGATGAGTGAGGCCGTCGACGAGGTCGGCGACAACCCGGCTCTGGAGCTGATGTGCCGCTTGCGGTTGGCCCTGGCGTTGGTGATGACCGATCGCCTCGACGATGCGTTGCGTCTCATCGACGACGCGGTCGAGCTGTCCGATCGACTCGGTGTGCCGGGTCTGCAAAGCCAGGCACGATCCGTCTGGGTGGCCGCCGCGTTTTTCGCCGGCCGGGGCGTCGATGACCAAAACTTGCAGACGGCTCTAGAACTCGAAGATCCCTACAGCGGAGCGACCACGTTTTTTCGTGCCAGCGCCGTCGAGGCAATGGTCCACAGCTGTATGGGCGATCTCGACCGCGCCCGAGTCGAGATGCGTGCCGTTCACCAGCAGATGCTCGACGGTGGCACCGAGGTCGACATCATCTGGGCGGCTGCGCATTTGGCGCAGGTTGAGATGTGGTCTGGGCGTTACGCCGATGCTGCCCGAGCGACGCATGAGGCGTTGGAGCGCGCCGAACAGCTGGGTGGGAAATTCGCGCTCGTCACGGCCTGGACGCTCCAGTGTGCGGTCGCCGCATATACCGGGCGTGAGGACGAGGCGCGAAGAGTGGCTCAGGCGGCTGTCGAGACCTCTTACGAGATCGGCGCCGCGCAGTCGGCCAAAGACCCAAGAAGCACGCTGGCTTTCATCGAATTATCACTGGGCAACTACGCTGCGGTGCTCGAGGTGCTACAGCCAGACCTCGAGGCCTTCGACGGCAGTGCAACGGAGATCGAAGGCGGACGCCATCTGCCCGACGCGATCGAGGCACTTTGCGCGGTAGGCCGCGCCGATGAGGTCGAGCCACTCGTCAAGGCCTTGGAGACCAACGGAGTTCGATATGACCGCCCCTGGATGCTGGCGATGAGCGCGCGCGGACGCGGCCACATGCTATCCGCACGTGGCGATCTCAACGCAGCGCAGCGCGCCGTCGAGCAAGCCATGACCCACCATCAGCGGCTGCCCATGCCGTTCGAGACGGCCCGCACCCAACTCTTGCTGGGCCAGCTACAGCGGCGCCGTCGCCGCAGACAAGATGCCGATGCCTCGCTACGCGAGGCGCTGGACACCTTCGAGCGCCTCGGCACACCGTTGTGGGCTTCGCGGGCGAAGGCGGAGATTGCCCGCCTGGACAGTCCACGCGGCGACGGGAAAGGTCTCACCGCCGCCGAGCAGCGGACCGCCAGACTGGCCGCAGCGGGTCGGTCGAACAAGGAGATCGCCGCGGAGTTGTTCATCGCTGAGAAGACTGTCGAGATGTATCTCAGCGCCGCGTACCGCAAGCTCGGCGTCCGCTCCCGGGCGGCACTTTCCACCGCGCTGGACCGCTGAATCGCGTTAAGCTCGGTCGAGGCGATCGAAAGGCGTCAGCCATGGGCCACTACAAGAGCAACGTGCGCGACCTCGAGTTCAACCTGTTCGAATCGCTGAAGTTGGACGAGGTGCTCGCCGACGAAGCATTCGGCGACCTCGATGGCGACTCGGTACGGCAGATGTTTTCCGAGGCCGCCCGATTGGCTGAAGGACCGGTGGCCGATTCGTTCGCCGAAAGCGACCGTCGCCCTCCGACATTCGACCCGGACACTCATGTCGTGACGCTGCCGGATCCGTTCAAAAAGTCACTGCACGCATGGCGGGAAGGTGAGTGGTTCCGGGTCGGGCTCGCCGAAGCCGTCGGCGGGGTGCCCGCGCCGTCGATGGTCCAATGGGCGGTCAACGAGCTGGTGCTCGGCGCCAACCCAGCAGTGTTCATGTACGTGGCCGGGCCGTTTATGGCGAACATTCTCTACGGCATCGGCAATGAGCAGCAACAACATTGGGCGTCGCTCGCCATCGACCGCAACTGGGGTGCCACCATGGTGCTCACCGAACCCGACGCCGGGTCGGACGTCGGTGCCGGTCGGACCAGGGCGGTCGATCAGGGCGACGGCACGTGGCACATCGACGGCGTCAAGCGGTTCATCACCAGCGGCGACAGCGATGACGTGTTCGAGAACATCCTGCACCTGGTGCTGGCCCGCCCCGAGGGCGCGGGGCCGGGCACCAAGGGGCTGAGCCTTTTCGTGGTGCCCAAATTCCTGCTCGACCCGAAGACCGGTGAGCCCGGCGAGCGCAACGGTGTGTTCGTCACCGGGCTGGAACACAAGATGGGCCTGAAGGTCTCGGCCACATGTGAATTGACGTTCGGTCAGCATGGCGTGCCGGCGACGGGCTGGCTGGTCGGCGATCGCCACAACGGTATCGCGCAAATGTTCAGGGTCATTGAATACGCCCGAATGATGGTGGGCACCAAGGCCATCGCAACTTTATCGACGGGCTACCTCAATGCGTTGGACTACGCGAAGACCCGCGTCCAGGGCGCCGACCTCACCCAGATGACAGACAAGGCCGCGCCGCGGGTCACCATCATCCACCACCCCGACGTGCGTCGCGCACTGCTGACCCAGAAGGCTTACGCCGAAGGGTTACGCGCGCTGTATCTCTACACCGCGGCACACCAAGACCCGTCGGTTGCTGTCGTCGTATCCGGCGCCGACACCGAGATGGCCGACAAGGTAAACGATCTGCTGTTGCCGATTGTAAAGGGCGTTGGCTCCGAACGGGCTTATCAGTGTTTGACCGAGTCGCTGCAGACGCTCGGCGGTTCCGGATTCCTGCAGGACTACCCCATGGAGCAATACATCCGCGACGCCAAGATCGACAGCCTCTACGAAGGCACCACCGCAATTC